>CAZAGP010000089.1:0-4390 GCA_964484575.1 uncultured Candidatus Bathyarchaeia archaeon
GTTCACCTTAGGCTGGATCATACTCTCCGCCACTGCCTTCGCGATCGCAAGCCTGCGTCGAGATATCCTGATACAGTCTCTGGTCGTCTCGGAGGGTGCCGGAGCATTCTCAATGGTTTTGCAAGCATGGGCAGGGCATCCCGCTCATAAAGGGCTGAGCAATGGCTTCGTAACAGCGATGCACTCCAGTTGGCGAAACCTGCGAATCTTCTCGTCACTTCTAATCCTCATACTGATAGCTATCCCGGTGCTGCATCCCAGTTTAGGCCTCGCCGCAACCTGCACTGCGCTGATTATTCCATCAATCATTATTCAGATATCAAACAGGGAGCTCGGCGGCGTCACGGGAGACGTAATGGGCGCGACTCATGAGATGACGCGGCTTGTAGTGCTCACAGTCATCTTGGCGGGGATAAATTGGCTATAACGGCATTAGTGATGGCAGGAGGAAAAGGAACCCGAATGAGGACAACAGTAGAGAAACCTCTTCTCAAAGTTGGAGGAAAAACAATGATTCATCACGTCATAGACGCGTTGAGGAAAGCCGAATCAGTTAACCGACTAATCGTTGCCGTAACACCCGCAACACGTAGAACCGCTGAAGCCGCGCGTGCGCAGGGCGTAGAGGTTGTGGAAACTGCCGGCGAGGGGTACGAGCAGGACATGAAAGAGGCGATAGTGAAGCTGGGATTGAAAGATGTGATAGTAGTAGCAGCCGACCTACCTTTCCTAGCTCCTGCAATAGTCGATGAAGTAGTCCGTAACTATTATTCAAGCGGCAAACCAGCGCTAATGGTCGCCGCGCCAGTCAAGCTCTACAGGAACATTGACTTAGAAGCCTCATACGTCTTCGATTACGAAGGCCAAGAACTTGCGCCCGTCGGGTTGAATATGATCGACGGAACCCGAATAGCCGAGGAGAAACTGGATGAAGCTGTTTTCGTAGTTAGAAATCATGACTTGATCTTTAATGTCAATACTCAAACAGACCTCAAGTTGGCTAGGAACCGTCAGGGGAACCACAAATGAAGCGGAAAACGAGCCCGAAAACGCCAAGATCTTACCGAATTACTCGCATCGCCGCATTATCTGCGCTCTCAGTAGTAGGTTCATTCATTCATCTTCCTAGTCCTGTACCAACTGTTGCGTTTGATTCTGCGCCCGGTTTTTTCGCAGCGCTAATGTACGGGCCGGTTGATGGAGCAATTGTCTGTGGGGCAGGTCACGTTGCGACCTCGATCGTGAACGACTTCCCACTAGGGCTGCTACATATCCCAATTGCTCTAGGGTTAGCGCTGGCAGGAGCCGCCACGGGCTGGTTCAACAGAAGATTCGGCCTCATCCCAGGCGTAGGCATAGGCGTTTTCATCAACACGGCCCTCATTGTGGTCGCTATTCCAGTAATGGGCTGGCAGGCAACCCTCAGCTTTCTACCACTCCTAGCCTTCGCAGCAATCATAAACGCCGTAGTCGCCTCAATCGCGTATCGGAGTCTCAAAGATCGGATCCCACATTGACCGACCCACGGACCCTGAGCATCCAAACCGCAAGAGACGTTATCCTGCTCAAACTTGGCCCAAAGCAAATCTTAGTTGTCGGCTGCGACTCAACGAGCGCGGTTGGTCGAAAGCCTCTCGACTCGCTGAAAGTTCACCCCTCAATTGTGGGAAAGTTTACGGCGAGAGTTGCACTAATGGAGGTGATTGCAACAGGAGCAAGACCGATCTCACTCTCCATCGCGCTATGCGTCGAACCCTCCCCAACAGGGCGCGAAATCATGGAAGGAGTCCATCGCGAATTGAAAGCTTCAAGGCTTCAAGATGTTACGTTAGTCCAAAGTTCTGAGAAGAATTTTCCCGTAAAACAAACTGGAGTAGGCGCAACGGTAATCGGGATCACGGGGAATCAGCGGCCTAAGATTGGCAAATGCAAACATAACGATTGGCTCATTGCCGTCGGTAGACCAGCCGTAGGTCGAGATGTAATCGAGGGAGAACGAACAGGGTCAATCACGAACCTAAACGACGCGATGGACCTGCTACGTTTGCGTTACGTGCACGAAATCCTCCCAGTCGGGTCGAGAGGCATATCCAGAGAGGCAGGAATTATCGCAACCGATTCACAACTCAACTATCTTCCGGCAAGAAACGTGGGCGTGAATGTGAAAAAGTCAGCTGGTCCAGCAACCGCGATCATTTGTGCAATTGACCCCTTAAAATTCTCCGAACTGAATAAGGCCATCGATAAACCTTTGACTATTAACGGTAAATTACGCTGATGGGCTCATCAAGGAGAGAAGTACCATTGAAGAAAGCAGGATTATTGAGGACCTTTCAGACCTTAGCCCAAATGTCCAGCGCTGGACCCTCCCCAGCGTTCGCATACCCGCATGTTGCGTGCGCTCTCCTGCACATAGGGGACGATAAGTCAGTGGGCAGAACCCAATTATCCAAAGCTCTAGGCCTTGGCGAAGGAACCACAAGAACGATAATCAGACACCTCACGCTTGCGAAATTAGTTAAACCGAGCAAAGAAGGGTGCACGTTGACTCCAAAAGGGGAATTACTTTACAAGCGCTTGAGGTCAAGACTCTCTAAGACAGCAGCCGTGAACGCAAGACAACTCTCTCTTGATAACGCTAGCACCGCAGTGCTTGTTAAGAGATCAGCATCCAAGTTGAAGCAAGGGATAGAGCAACGAGATGCAGCCGTCCGATCAGGAGCCACCGGGGCATGCACTATTCTAATGAAACATGGCAGACTCGTCATGCCTCAAGCGTCGGATGAATGGAAGCTGGACTTGCACGACCCACTTGCCCAGGAACTCGTGACCGCATTCCGGCCGCAGAATGAGGACGTAATCATAATTGCGAGCGCCACTGAAAAATCCACAGCAGACTACGCGGCAGTAGCGGCCGGGCTAATGCTGCTAGATTGATTAGAACGGTTCAGCGCGGATTCATAACGGTAACTTTCCCATTCCTGTGACCTACGAACACTCGGTCCACCATTCCTACGAATAGGCCCGTCTCTAGTACTCCAGGAATAGTCCTCAACGTTCGCTCTAGCTTAGACGGGCTCTTTACAAGCCCAAAATCCCCGTCAACCAGGAAATTGCCGTTATCTGTGATCACTGGACCCATCTTTCCAGCACTTTCCCTAACTTTCGCTCTGCCGCCCACCTTCGCAATTTCAGATCGAACGTAACGGTAGGCGAACGGCAGGACTTCAAGAGGGATAAGCTGCTTACCCCCCAAATACTTGACCAGTTTAAGTTGGTCAACCACAACGACGAAAGACTTCGCGGAGGAGTCAACGATCTTCTCTCGCAGAAGCGCCCCGCCTCCTCCCTTAACCAGATCCAGACTACCCTTCCGAACCTGGTCCGCACCATCAATAGCATAATCGACCTGTGCAGCGTCGTTTAGACTCGTAAGTCTCAAACCATGCGACGCGGCAAGGTACTCCATTTGGTAGGACGTGGGAACCACGGAAAACTCCATCTTCCGGTCGCGTTGCAGCCGCGCAAGCTCCTTAACTGCATACGCCATCGTCGACCCGCTCCCAAGGCCTATTACCCAACCGTTCTTCACGGGCTCTACAGCTTTGAGGACAGCATTCCTCTTTGCGTCCTCTATCCAGGACAAGTCTACCCTTCCGATTCTATCTGCTCGAGTCGATCCATTGCCTTAAGGATCTCGTCGCGGATTTCTTCCACGCGTTTCTCAGCGTCCGTAGCAGGTTCCAGTTTCTGTCCGTGTGATACCGCGGATGGTGTGCCAACAGCGATCTTGAAGGGTTCAGATTTACCGTTTCTCAAGCTCGAAATCTTCTCGTCTATTTCGACAATCTTAGCGTTGAAATCTTTTACGAGCTCTTCTCGAGATTTTCCCAATTCATAAAGGTCGACAACACGTTGATGTTCCTCAATCGAACTGTTCAACCTTTGAAGGTCAACTTTGTACTTGTCCAGTAGTCGGTCGCGTTCAGCCTGGCCGATTATTCCCTTCGTTTCAGATTCGAATATTGTTGTGAGAGCTGACCCGATTATTTGACGCTCAAGTAACAGAACCTTCAGCGCACCCTTCGCCTCGTTCACCTCAGCCTCCGAGGCAGCGTGAACTTCCGACTCCAACGGTTTCGGCAGGGGCGGCAGCGGAATAATACGTTCAGGTTCAGAGGCTTCAAACTCTCTCTTCTTCCAGAACGCTAGAGCCTCGAGCTTGATGAAGGTCAGCCCCCCTGAACGGAACCGATTATTTACGATTGAATGTATTAATAGCTTCGAACCGTGAAAACCTAGCATTCGCAAATTACTTTTGACATGTTCATACAAATACTGCTCAGATGAATTTCGAACATCATGCTCAGTTTTGCAGCAAACGCGAACT
>CAZAGP010000090.1:0-3798 GCA_964484575.1 uncultured Candidatus Bathyarchaeia archaeon
ATGTAGGTGCAAGTCTTTCGAAGAGGCGTGAACCTGCAGTCAGCATTGCTCCTTCCCGCGTGAGTACGATAGACGTTGTAATTTCTTAAGGTCGGAAGACGCGAATTGACTCAAAGAGGCCCCGCATGCCAAGTGAGTGAATTCATCAAATTCCTGAAAGCGCTCCCCACGCGCGACGTCGACATAATGCTTGAGGCCAAGAGCAAGGAGAAAGCCTTGTTGGAGCTGCGACAGACCCTGCTCACGCGGCAGTCTTTCAAGCAATTCGTCATCTAATCCTAGGGTAGGCAATCATTAGAACTTGATTCGTTAACCTCTCCAGTAACTGCCTGACTTGCTCTTGTTTCGTTGCATGATATTGTAAAGATGCCAATAGTACAAGATCGTTGATCCAATCCCCAGTGATACGAGTGACGGGTCGATTCCAAGAGTCAAGAGGCAGCCCCTCGTGATCGAGGACACGAACTGTGGGCTAACTCATAAGCTGAGGCTTGATTCGCCAGAAGCGTGACAAGGATTATGATCAGATCTCACCATTCAGCCATCGCTTTTTCGCTGCGATTTGTTAAGGACTTACCATGGGCCGAACAGTTCATTGGTAATCCAAGTGCTTCGCAAGAGGATTCAGCTGACGACGAAGCGACTTCATACGCCTGATCGCGATCATGAGAACTGCAAGAAAGGTGCTAGTCACAATGATTCGATCTGGCAGAAATTCTGGTGTTGAATAAGTTGTAATCGTCATCGTGAGGCTGCTTGAATTCTGTGAAGTCATTGTGGAAGAGGCTAACATGGTTTCTGAACTGGTTGATGAACTTTCATTCGTCACGGCTTGTAGGTTTAACGTAATCACGCCTGGCCCATTAATCGTAACAATAGTGGGATTAGTCGTCCCCGAACAACTCACTCCGCCCATGCAGTTCCACCCCGAGAATGTGTAACCATATGGGACGTAGCAAGCCGTGACTGAGGACGCTCCGTAATTGGTGCTGTAAGAATAATTCCCGTTTGCTAGGCTAGGATTAGAGCATGACACCCAGCTGATCAGCGCCGACGAGGCAGGATTCGTAAGGATTGTTACTTCAGCCGCATATACAGCGGTTAAAGATCCGCCCGCTGATGCGTTACATGTTGTCGGATTCGCGGAGTTGCTGGAACAGACTACATCACCTGACCATGTCCAGTGATCGAATTGCCAACCAGTTGAAGGGGTGGGAAGATTGGCAAGTGCCGTGAAGCTGTTTCCGCAACGCGTCGTTGATTGGCTATTAGCGAACTTGCTTCCACAAGCTGAGACGAAACCAGGAGTAGTTGCTCCATAGAAGGTTGACGGCGTAGACTGAAAGATCACAGATGCGAAAGAAGTCCGGACAATTGACAAGGTTGATGTTGACGAAGTGGATTGTGACACTGTAGTCGACTGGAGAGACGTTTGAGAGATCGATTGAAATGTCTGCGACGAAGATTGCGGCGTGAAATCCACCTTCACGTTGGCTCCGTTCAGTGTGACTGATTTTGTGATAGGACCGAAATTTGGACCTGACGCCGTGACGGTAATTGTTCCTGAAGTGCCAACTGGAATCGCATACCCCCCGGATGATGATGAGACGGCGTAGTAGTCGCCGACACTAGTTGTAATTGTCACCCCGCCTATACCTTCGCCTATATCGTAGAAATTGTTCCCATTCAAGTCATTGTAGACAACTCCCAATAGAAACGGTCCCGTCGACGTGACCCCAAAATCCTGTGTAATGAGGCTGTTCAAGCCTTCATTGTTAATTGGGTCCGTTCCAAAGTACCCGATGCCTATTTCAGTATAAACACAAGGCGGGGACCCGCAAGGATACACGTTGAACAGATCGAGAAGGTTTACGCGATGCGGTCGCCCGGATGTACCGGCATCTACCATCATGAAATCCTCTAACTCTGCAGCGGTCTGATCCACTCCTGCAGCCATATTCTCCCCCGCACTCAGGTAATTGTATCCTGCATGTAACATTCGATCGAAGGGAGTCGTGCCGTTCGGGTCATTGTGTGAGAAATAATTCTGGTTATACATGTCAAGGCTGTGAGCTTCCGCAATCTCTAACAGAATCTTATTCATCGCTAACGGAGGTCGTGGACCTACAAGACTCGGATTCGGTAAGCCTTCGTGAATGTCGATTCCTAAACGTTGACCTTCAGCAATTGGATCAGCCCGAGCCCGATTGACGTATTCAAGTACCAATTGCTCCGCCGCAGTAGGGTTTCCTGAATCATATTCAATGGCGGAGGCCTTGACTGGAGGTGTGAATGTGACAATCGGAATCATGATTGAGGTGAGCATCAAGACGAGGAACGCCCTGGTCAAAAAGGTCTGATGCTTCAAAGAGGATTCTCCTTCTGAATCTGAACTCGCTGAGGTTCACGTAGCCTGATAAATTGCTTTTAGATCATGATGATGAGTTCAAAACAACTTTTGCATGCTCGCCTTCAACTTGAATGTGATACTCTAGTTTAAACAGAGACTTTGTTGACTTACCGGAGGAGAAAGGGACTATGCTGCTTCTGATAAAATGGTGGAAACACGACTATTCCTTTTAGTTTAAGGAAGAACGATTCAACCACCAAACCGTATTCACCAACCATTCGCGAGCTAGGACACTAATGTATTCGTTACCTTCAGTGAACCTGAATGATCAGCGTGTTAGATTCTACATTTCAATTTTCGTGTCTTCGCTAGGCTTGGGTATGTACATCTATTTCGTTCCGATCTTCGCGCAGCGATTTGGAGCGACATTTCTAGACCTGGGATATATCGGAACCGCGTCATCGGTAACCTATGCAATTGCTCCTTTCCTTGTGGGGCATCTTGCTGATCGAGTAAACCGTTGGAGACTGTTCGCGTCAGCGTTACTAATCAATTGTGTCACGACAATTGGGCTAGTGTTCTCTCGGTCTGTAAACGACATTGTATTGATACGATCACTCGGAGGTTTAGGCTTCGCATTCTTCTGGCCCTCAGGTGAGATACTAGTTCTGGATTACACGTCCAGAGAGAAACGAGTGAAAGAGATGGGATTGTACAGTGTCTCATGGGGAACAGCCTTCCTGATCGGCCCGCTGATAGGCGGAATAGTCATTCAATACTTCGGTTTCTTCGATCTGTTCGTATTCTCGTCACTGCTGATAATGGTAGCCTTCGCGCAGACAATTTTCTGGATGAGGCCCATGACTCGAAATACGGAAGTAACTCCTACCCGCGCTTCAGTTGGATTCTCCGCTGTTAGAAGGCTCTTACCATGGTATCTTATGACCGCTAGTTACGGCATAATCTTCAGCGTCGTCAGCTCTATCTTTCCAGGCTACGCGAACTCGGTCGGCATAAACCTAGTACAGATAGGCTTCATTTTCACGTTATTCGGATTAGCAAGAGTTACGGCATTTGCTACGTCTGAGCGTTACTTGCATTTCGGCGAGAAGAAATCACTGTTTGTTGTGTCTCTGCTCATCAGCTGTTGCTGGTTCGTGATCGGTTTCTATCCAACTTTCATCGCGTTTCTATGCACAGTTGCTCTTTTAGGAGGAAGCTTCGCAGTCATCTTTCCCTTAACCATAGATCTAATTTCACGGCATTTTCCAGATGAGCAGAGCGGCGCGGCCGTCGGATCGTACGAGAGCGTTTACGGAATAGGTGCAGCGATTGGACCGACCCTTGCGGGATCAGCCGCAGCCATGCTAGATGTCAGATTCAGCTTCGTAATGGCTTCATGCTTCGCCATATTGATGATGATTATTGCCGCGACGGGCAGAGCTTAG
>CAZAGP010000091.1:0-21830 GCA_964484575.1 uncultured Candidatus Bathyarchaeia archaeon
GAGACAGAGGGGTCACAAATTGAAAGCAGAGTCACTGATGTCTTAATGCGACTGCCAAACATGATGCATGAAAGCGTCCCGTTTGGCTCAGATGAGAGCGGCAATGTGGAAGTGAAAAAGTGGGGTAAACAGCCTCAATTCACTTTTCCTGTTAAGGATCATATTGACTTAGCTACAGGGTTGAAGTTGATTGACCTTGAGCGCGCGGCAAAAGTGGCGGGCGCGCGATTCTACTATTTGAGAGGCGACCTGGTTAAGCTGAATTACGCATTGCTCAAGTTTGCTCTTGATTTCATTGCAAAGAAAGGATATACGGTCATACAGCCGCCGTTCTTCCTGAGGCGCGATGCTATCGGAGGGGCGGTCGCATTATCTGATTTCGAAGATGTCATTTACAAGATCCAAGATGAAGATCTCTATCTGATTCCGACCTCAGAGCATGCACTCCTTGCTCAGCACATGGGCGAGATCCTCGACGGAAAGTCGCTGCCTCTAAGGTACAGCGGAATCAGCCCTTGTTTCAGGAAGGAGGCTGGGGCTCATGGCAGAGACACAAAGGGCATCTTCCGTATTCATCAATTTGAAAAAGTTGAACAGTTCGTATTCTCTAAACCTGAGGAATCTTGGACAGAGCATGAGAAGATGATTCAGAACGCTGAAGAGCTGTTCCAGCTTCTCAACCTGCCATACAGAGTCGTCAACGTTTGTACCGGTGATTTGGGGACCGTTGCGGCAAAGAAGTACGATCTTGAGGTCTGGCTCCCAGGGCAAGGATCGTATCGGGAGCTTGTATCGTGCAGCAATTGCACGACGTATCAGGCTGTGAGGTCCAAGATTAGATTTAGGGACAAGCCTGATGAGCCGACTAAGTGGGTGCACACTCTTAATAGTACGCTTGTCGCTTCCGAAAGGGCACTGATAGCGATCATGGAGAATTATCAGACTGAAGATGGATCTGTCTTAATCCCTCAAGTTTTGCAACCCTACATGGAGGGAGCTACTTCGATCCGACCTGCGGACTAGAAACGTGCGATTAGTTAACTATCAGGCGCAAGCGCTCCATCCGCACTCGGGGCATGTATGACAGCCCTCTTGGTAAACTATCGGGCTTTGACACTGAGGGCATAGTTTGACTTCCTCGATGCCCCGTTGAGACGCTCCCACAAGAGGCATGGCAAGAATTTGCGGGTTGCGGACCGGTCGAGGGTCGACGGGGTCCGCGTTAGCTGACGGGTTTTCTAGTTTCTTGGTTGGAGCAACGAGCACTTGTCCCTTGATTGACGTGTCCCTGAATACGGTGACGTCCTTGCAGCCTAGTTTGTACGCGAGGAGATAAGACGCTCTCATGTCTTCGACTGTGGCGTTCGCAGGGAAGTTGTTCGTTTTTGAGATCGACGAATCAGTCCATTTTTGAAAAGCGGCTAGAGCTCTGATGTGATCTTCGGGTCTAATATCCATCGCCGTGACGTAGACTCGCTTGAGATCATTGGGTATGTAACTTATCCTCTGGATCGACCCGCCATGGTCGTTCACGTCCCGCAGCAAGTCGTCTCCAAAAAGTCCCTCTTCGGTCATCACTCGCTCGAACACGGGGTCAATGTAGTAGAAGCTACCGACCTTGACATGTTTCTCGAAGACCAGCGAGTAGACTGGTTCAATTCCGCTGCTACAGCCAGCAATCATTGATATGCTGCCAGTTGGTGCAATGACAGTTGTGTAGCCATTGCGTATTCCATACCGCTTGACCATCTCGCTAATCTTATTCCAATCAAAGTGCCATGATTTCTTATCTTTGAATCCTACAAAAGGAAGTTGACCGTCAGGGTAGAAGCTTTTCTTACAGTAGGGTAGCGGTCCCCTTTGCTTGGCCAACTCTACTGATGCTATCTTCGAATGGTAATTGATGAATTCCATGAGTTCTTCCATGAATTTTCGGCCTTCATCACTGTTATAACCCATCCTGAGTTCGTAGAGGAGGTCCGCTAATCCCATCACTCCTAGGCCTATTTTTCGAGTGGCAAGGGTCATATCCTCAATCGATTTGAGAGGAAAGTTGTTTACGTCAATCACGTTGTCCAAGAATTTTGAAGCCGTGTAGACTGCTTCTCTCAGTCCATCCCAATCGTACGTTACTTTTCCTCTTCCATCTCTTTTCACGAAAGCCCACACGTTTATGCTGCCAAGGTTGCAAGACTCGTTCGGATATAGAAGGACCTCACCGCATGGGTTCGTGGTCACGATTGGTCCAACGTGCTTGAGGAAGGGGTTCTCTTGGTTTACATGATCGAAGAAGATGACTCCCGGTTCAGCGCTTTCCCAAGCTTGGTATACTATCATGTCGAAGAGTAATCGCGGGTTAACCTCGCGCACGACTTTACCGGTTCGCGGATTAACAAGCGGGTATGGTTTGTTCTTGTAGTATGCTTCCCAAAAGTCCGGCATAATCAGAACTGATATGTTGAAGTTGCGTAGTGCTTTGTTTCCTTTCTTTGCGGTGATAAACTTCTCGATGTCTGGATGATTGCTGTTCAGTATGCCCATGTTTGCGCCGCGTCTGATTCCTCCCTGCTTAATGACGTCTGTCATCGTGTCGAAGAGCATCATGAAGCTGATTGGTCCAGACGCAACGCCTGAGGTCGAGCTTACGTAATCGCCTTCAGGTCTCAACTTTGAGAAGTTGTATCCCATCCCTCCTCCGGCTTTGAATACAACGGCTGTTTGCTTGAGCGTTTCCATAATACTCTCTATAGAGTCATCTACATCCAAGACGAAGCATGCTGAGCCCATTCCGAGCACGTTGCCGAAGTTTGCTATAGCGGGCGTGTTAGGCATGAATTTTCGCGAGATTAGTAAACTGTAAAATGTATCTATGTTATTGGCGAGCCTGCTAAAGTGACCTGACTTGAGCATTTCAAGGAGGGGCGACCATGTGACTTTCATGGTTCCTTCTCGATTGAAGCGATCATACATACGCTTCAACGCACTGAGGTGGTATTCGTTCAAGCTGTAATTTCCAATGGATACTCTTTCGTGAAGTTCCGTTGGATTAAAGGGCTCAAACTCATGAACGGGTTGTTTCTTGTGAATGTCGTAAATCTCAGAATCATAAATCAAGTCCGGTAGAGAGGCGTGCACCGCTATTCTTGTGAAAAGTTGTTTAGGCGTCTCAATCAGTTTTCCTGTCTCATCTTTCTTTAAGTATCTTGCCTTGAGAACTTTTAGCGCGTTGAGATCAAACATCTTGTCAACTTCATCTATCGCCTCCTTTTCGAGAACTCGTTGCTTCTCTTTTCGGATCTCAGCGCGTTTCTGCCTATAGATTATGTAATGCTTGGCTACTTTCGCCTGTTCGTTCTCAACCAGGACGCGTTCAACTACGTCCTGCACATCCTCGACAGCAGGTATCGCTTCAGAGCCATACTTCTCATTGAGAATCTCGGTCACTCGATTAGACAGAGTCTCGGCTAGAGCGTGATCTCTTCCACCAGTTGCAGTTATTGCCTTGTAGATCGCGTTGGTTATCTTCTGCTTGTCAAATGGAACTATTCGTCCATCACGTTTTCTTATCTGTGTGAGTTTCAGTGCGGAAGCTTCAGTATGACTCATGATATGATCACCCGGAACAACTCGGAAGCGAACCTAAACCAGTCTTATGTTATTAAGTCTATGATCGTGTACCGCTATGTCGAAATTTCTGTACTAAGCAAATTGCCTGTGCCCAATGATAGCGGGCATTGACAATGCTATGCCGTTAGTCGACTTCCACGCATTGGCCATCCGCCATATTTTAGACCGTAACAGCAATTCCCGGGCGACGTAAGACTAGTTGTTTGTACAGTGTCACGAGGCACTGAGGTTTCATGGTTGGAGTGCATTGCGAATCCACATGTTTCTACTCGTTGCTAAGTAGATGGTTTGGTTTGTTGATAGTTCGACGGGTCATTTGTCTCGAGCTGTTTGAATGCGGCGCGGCGATTCTTGCATCCTCGACATTTTCCACACGGGATCTCGACGTCTTCGTAACAGCTCCAAGTGATACTAAGGGGAACTTGTAATTCTATGGCGAGCTTGAGCACTTCGACCTTTGTGTGGTTGATTAACGGATTTACGATTCTTATCGGTCTCCCGTCTGCGCCTGTTCGAGTTCCTGTTCTCAACAAATCATTCATTCTCCGGATGAAGTCCGGAGTTGCATCAGGTAGTTCCTTTGTGTCGTCAGCGTTGGATCCGAAGATTATTGTGTCGACGTCAAGCGTCTCCGCGTAGGCTGCTGCTACTCCATAGAAGATAGTGTTCCTAGCTGGTACGTACGCCCCAGTTATGTTGCTTGATTCCACTGGATGATACCGGGCTTGAATGTCTTTGTAGAAGGGCAATGATGCGGTAAGATGCTCCCTCACTTGGGCTGCGGCCGCAAGCAAACTGGATGCGTTAGCTTCCTGAAGGCTTGCCTGAGCGTACTGTATGTTCAGTGAATATACTCGATCGGTCTGCTTCAGCGCCCAATACAGGCCGGTTGCCGAGTCAATCCCGCCCGAGAGTAAGACTAAAGCACCGTTCAAACTCAATCAATCGTCCGTATGACTAGCAACGCAATAAGCTGCTATGCTCCGACTGGGCGAGACCCCTGGGCTAATCTGCGGCGTCGGTTTCGTTGCCGTTCCGGAACGTTTCGAAACCGGTTTCGAAACTGCAAGATGTTACTTTGTTTCGAAACGCTTTACCCGTTTCTAAACAAGCTGAATAAACAGATACAAGAGGAAGGGACGGTTAGACTGGGACACAAGACCAGTCAGGAGCTAATGCGCCTTCATGAATGACGCTATAGATTCTTTCCTGCACTGAGGGCAGATCTTCAGGTGATAGCGGTCATTAGGCAATGACTGGTGGCACCACTCACACCTTCGAACCTTAGGCGTCTCCATCTCCGGGATCTCTTCAAACAGCAACTTTTCGAGGTCTTCAACCAAACTTGATTCATCTCATTTCTTTGATTGCCTTGCTTGCCCCGCAAACCAGGCAAGCAGGTAATACAAGTTAAGGAATGTAAAAAGAATTAACAAGGTTTATAAGAAACATATGTAATCAATGTAATCTTGATATCAAGTTAAGCCCTGTAATGTTGTGTGTGAAATATCATGACTAACAACGCTGTCTTGATTCGCGGGTTGGATAGGGATCTCTACAACACCGTGATTTCAAGAGCCAAGCAGCAGGGCAAGAACGTGGCTGAGCTGGTGAATGAGGCGCTGCGACAGTATGTGAGTGCATCTCCATCAGAGAGTCATGATGTGTTTGACACGAAGAAGCTGGTGATTGCAGGTTCAGTGCTGTTGTCCAAATCGGACATCTTAGGTCTTCACCAGGAGTTAGGGAACTTTCATTTGGAGAACAGTGGTGACCTGACACTCGATAAGGATGTTGATCGTGAAGCTTTCTCGAAGATTGAGCGGATTAACAATACTGGTAAGCTTCGGGTACCTAGTGATGTCCACCACTTTGCGCTTCTAAAGGCAGGGCACGTACGCGGAGAAGTCGAGAAGTACTAGGGTGAGCTATCAGATATTGCAATGTTCGTAGCCGATTTTCAGCCTTTCAGACGCTCGGCATTTCAGGCTACGACAAATCAATTTTCAACCCTTCCGAGTAACGATTCCTGATGCGTTCATGTAGGTGCCTTTCCGGTGGAACCGGTGCATGAATAGTGTCATGGGAGTTGATGTTACGATAGAGTCGTGAGCCAGGTGAGTCAGCGTTCTACACGGTTTGGACTCCGAATTTTCCTGTCTCCCACAATTCAACTTCAACACGAGACTTGAAACTATTAGTGAGGTGCTCTTGTATCTGCCTTGCGAGACGTTCGCAAGTCATATTTCCAATGTCACGGTGGTCATACTTCTCGTCGATAAGACCATCCACGGTCTTCTTGATTTCCTCAAAGTCAAGCCATTGACTGCTACTACCGTAAACTTTCGTTAGGAGCATATAGTTGTGCCCATGCATCCTACCGCATTTGGGGTGGCCCGCAATAATATGCGCTGCTGCAAATTCACGTTTATACAATCTGGCGACGTCGGGTTCAGTCATTTTTACATCGGCTTCCGTAGCATGTCAAAGAATTCGTTGCGCGTCTCGGATTTTTCAAACTGGCCCCGAAGCTCTGACGTTACGATATCGGCAGCGCTCTTGACGCCTCTCATCTGCATACACAGGTGTCTTGCCTGAATGACGACGGCGACACCTAAGGGATGTAAATTCTCATTCAGCGCGTCGGCAATCTGTTTAGTCATCCGCTCTTGGAGTTGAAGTCTTTGACTGAAGCAGTCCACGAGTCTCGCGAGCTTTGAAATGCCGACTACCGCCCTCGACGGGATATAGCCAATATGCACTTTACCGTAAAATGGTAGGAGATGATGCTCGCAGAGGCTGAAGAAGTCTATTTCCTTAGCAATAACCATCCCCGTAACCTCATTCCATTCCCTAGCCAGAATCTCCTTAGGGTTCATTGCATACCCTTCAGTAAGCTCCTCATACATGTCAGCCACACGCCTTGGAGTGTCAATAAGCCCTTCACGTTTCGGATCCTCACCAATTACCTCCAGAAACTCCTTCGTCAGCGCACGCATCCTATTCTTATCCATGCTTCGCACAATCCTAGTAAACTAGAGATGTGCGGCTATTCGAAAGCAATAAGCACTTGCCCTAAGGAAGGTCCGGGAAGTCTGCCATGCCCATGATGGTGAGATCAATCAAGCCGCTTCCCCGCTCATTTTACACTAGAAGAACAGTCACCGTTGCAAAAGCCCTTCTCAACCAGAACCTTGTGAGGGTAATTCGACGTGCTGTGCTAATCGGGAGGATTGTGGAAGTTGAAGCGTACGGCGGCCTGGATGATCCCGCAAGTCATGCATACCATGGTCCGACGCCGAGGAATATGCCTATGTTCGGTCAACCAGGCCACGCGTACATTTACTTCACGTACGGAAACCACTATTGCCTAAACGTGACTACGCCGAGAGATGGCATAGCAGGCGCCGTCCTCATCCGTGCAATAGAACCATTGAAAGGTCTGGACATGATGAAGCGACTCCGCCCAGACGTAGCAGAACAACAATTAACGAATGGGCCGGGGAAACTCACCAAAGCACTTGGAGTTGATAAATCCCTCAACGAAGTCGATTTGACAAAGAAAGGGCCATTATACGTATCCAAAGGGGCAGAAGGGCCAGAGTTTACTATCATACGTTCACCCAGAATAGGCATAACGTTAGGCGTTGAACGATTATGGAGATTTTACATCAAATCCAACCAATACGTCTCAAGAAATACGTCCAGCGCGCATAGGGCTCAATGAACGGTTAAACCGGTTCACGTTTCACGAAAAAAGGTATTTGAACGAGTAATTGAGACTTCTCATCCGAAGCTTAAAACTGAACTTTGTTTTCCCCTTACGAGTCCTGAATCCCACAGGAGCTTCCAGAACACGCAACTTCTCCTTCATGATTCTCATGAACATCTCCAGCTCAATCTCAAAACCCGTCGATTGGATCTCAGGATAAATTCGCCTCACCGCTTCTCGAGTAAAAACCCAGTATCCTGTTTGGATGTCCGTGAACAGTCGACGAAACTTCGCGCCCAACAGAAAGGATACAATGAGATTTGAAGCAACACTCAAAGCGGGCATCGCAGCTTTCTCTCTCTTTCCTCGAATGCGTGAACCCAAGACAACGTCTGCCCGCCCGGACTTGGCAATGGACAACATTTTCACGAGATCGGAGGGAACGTTCGTAGCATCCCCATCAATTATGGCTAGGAAGTCGGATTCACCTTCGAGAAAGAGTCTCATCCCAGTTCTAACACCGCAACCCTTTCCCTTCCCGTACTCCTGCAAGACTACCTGCACACCCATGGAAAGAGCCACGTCTCTTGTTCTATCTTCGCTGAATCCGTCCACAATCAGGATGTTAAGGAAACCGCTTTCACGTGCCTCCTGGACTAGTTGCTGAATTGCCTCTTCCTCATTCAGAGTTGGAATCAACAGTAGAACGTTGACGTCGACAAGTCGATTTGAAGTGTCAGCGTTCAATTGCGTGTGCGGACTGGGTTCGTTCTCCACAGACGTCAAATCCTAAAATTGTCCCTTCATCGTCGTTTCCTACAGGTTTCATCCCATTAAGGTCAAGGTTAGTTAGCGGCACTCATCAAGTGTAGTCAACGGCGTTTACGTAGCGTTCTAGCTGCTGGCTGTTGTTATCCCCACGTCTCGGACAAGGACGTGTGGGGTGAGAGTTGGAGTAGGTACTTCCCACCATCTAATCCATTGCCTCTTCTTCGAGAGCGCGTCGATGGATTGGAGAATTCTAATTATGTTATCACTTACTCTCAATCCTTTCACAGGTTTCCCAAGTTTCCCATCTTTGATCTCAAAGACGCCGTCGCGGCAGATTGTTGAAAAGTCGCCTGTTTGATAGTTCTGGAACCTTGTGTACCAGTTGTTCGTAATGTATAGGCCTGACATGGCTCCATCGAGGAGATCATCGAATTCCCGTTCCCCAGGCTCAACGATTAGGTTTCTTGGGGCGGGCACCATTCCAGCCAGTCCCCCCTCAAATTGGGCGCTCCCCGTGAGCTGAGCTTTGTGCTTGGCTGCAGTGTACGAGGTCTGAAGGTAACCTTCCAATGTCCCTTTTGTTATGAGATGTGTCTCTCCAGTTGGAAAGCCTTCATCATCGAGCGATATTGATCCTGGGCCAAAGGGTAGTCTGCCATTATCACATAGTGAGAACTTCTCAGATGACACTCGCTTACCCAGCAGGTCTTGGAAAAATGATAATCCCAGGTCGACTGTATAAGCAGAGGCAGAGTCGGCTACTCTATCAACTAAGTCCGCGAATATTGCCGGTCCGAAGACTACGTTGTACTTTCCAGGTACGCCTGCGAGCGCTCCTCGCGCCTTCCTTGCAATGCTCCCAGCAGCCACCCCTGCCTCATCAGGGTGAAATCTGTCAAGGTTAGTAGCTATTGAAATCCCCTGGCCAGTAGCATCCTCATCGGCGAAAGCACGAACAGTAATCTCAATCTCGGTCCCTTTACTCGAACCTTCAGCACCTGCCGAAGTGAGCACGAAATGCTCCCAGTTGCCCGAGATTACAACACCCGAGACGCGGTTCGCACCCTCTTTCCTTGCGGAATTTATTGCAGCTTCCGCAGCGTCAACGAGCCCCGTATCGATCTCCGTTAATCTCCTGTCATAAATCCCGTCTATCTTCTCATAGTTGAATGGTCCTCTTGGAAGATCAAAATCCACATCGCCCCGTGGAATGACATTCATCGAGTCAACTAACTCGCTGGCAATACTTTTGAATTCCACGCCCTCCTCTTCCTCAATCCTGCACGCAGCTCGTTTCCCATTCGAGGCCAAGTAAACCGTTGGCACTTCGTTCTGCCAACTGTTGACAACTGTGACGGAATTGTTGCTGAATCTGACCATCTGATCGCGAGATCGCGTGAATGCGACAGCAACAGACCTCACACCAAGCTTCTTGCATGCCGACAGGATCCCGTTCATCGTCTCGTAAGCGTCCAAACAATCACCCTCCAACGTGAATCTTACGAATCCTTATGGGTGGTCCACCAGTCCAGACTGCTGCTCCTTGCTGCGGGTCGCCCTTGCCGCAGGTCGCTCCTGAATACTCCACTAGCTTACCTACTGCATCCACTCTTCCATATAGGCCGGGAGTTGTGACTTCGAGGATCGGATTTCGGACGGGTGCTCCAATCTCCCCATTTCTAATAGCGTATGCTTCAAGACCTACGTATCGCTGATTGTAGCGGCGATCGTCAATGTTCCATTCCATGAAACTCTTCATGTAAACCCCGCTCTTGACGTCCTCAACCAATTCGTCAAGCGTGTACTCACCAGGTTTCATGTACGTATTTGCCATTCGAATTAGGGGCTCACGATCGTAAGCCACCGATCTTGCAGCAGCATTACTCGAGACTCCGAATTCCGCCGCTGTTTCTCGGTTATGCAAGAGGTCCGAGATTACTCCATCTTTAATGAGCGTTCTAGGCCTCGCCTTTACTCCTTCATCATCATACTGGTAGAAGCCATAGGAGTCCGGCAAGGTCGGGTCATCAATAATGGTCACATGCTCGGAACCTATTCGCTTACCAAGCATGTCGCGTTTAACATACGATTCGCCTGCTTGAGCTCCTTCTCGTCCAAGTATCCTGTCCGCTTCCTGAGGGTGCCCACAGGACTCGTGGCAGATGATTCCAGTTACCTCTGACCCTAGAACTAGATCGATTTCATCCCTAGGCGGGTGCATTCCGTCGCGGAGCATTCGTCCAAGCATCATGGCTTCATCTGTAGCAATCGCGGATGCGTTCCACTCCTTAACTGCTTCCCAACCGCGGGTTTGTGCTTCGTGACGCATCCGCTGAATTGTTCCCTTGCCTTTCTCTTCCCCAGTCAGGATGAAAAACAGGCTGATTCTTGGAACGAAACCCTGAAGCTTCGATCCTTCGCTGTTACGGTAGAATTTTTCAGTCAGCTCATCGTCAAGAACTAGGATTCGCGACGGTAATGAAACCTTCACATGATCGAAACTCAGTGCCCTCTCAATTGTGAGTAGTTCGTCGAACTTTTCCTTGATTGACACTTGTCGGATATCGATTTTCATCCTTGCCTCCCACTTGTCTTCCCAGCTTCTTTCAGGCGCAAGTTTCGAGGGCGCAGAAATGAGTCTTACCGCTGCTTTAGCTATCCTCACAGCAGTCTCTGCTGACGTACGAATCTGTGATGATTCAAGGTTGTTTGTGGACGCGAACCCCATTGAACCGTCCACTATGACTCGGATACCGACGCCAAGTCTTCTTGTTGTTGTAACCGGTTCTGCAACGCCATTATTCAACGTCAACGTGTGCCCAACATCTCGTTGGGCTCTTGCTTCAACGTACTCGGCGCCTGATTTGAGTGCTTGTTCGACGGCAAGACGAGTTTCGTCTTCCAATATTTCCAAGCCAAGTCGACAGTTTTCAGCCTCTAATTAAGAGTAACTGCGCATAGTGCGAAAAACAGGAAAGAGCAAGAAAAAATTAGGGTTTTCTTCGCAACCGAAGATGGCTATTTACGTCTAGTATTGGTCGCGATCGCGGCCTCTACCGCCGCCATATCCTCTTCCGCGGCCTCTTCCGTAGCCTCCGCCACCTCGACCGCCATACCCTCCGCCGCCTCTACCGTAACCGCCTCCTCCAAATCGTCTACCGCCTCCGTAAGATCGGTAAGGCCTTTCTTCGACGACTTTGTCGGATAGATTGTTCTGAGTGTTGACGTCACCAAGAGCTGCTTCTGCCGGTTCAAGGCTCCCGTAGCGACCAATGTTTAGCCGCATAGATCCTTTGAATGGTCGAACGTAACCATTCTTGACCATTACACTGTCGCCTTCGTTTACCTTGTCGATGTTCTCATCCCAAAGGGTCATGTAAATGGCTCCTGTTTCGTCTCCGACGAGGGCATCTAACACGCGGTGGGTTGTTCCGTCTTGTCGAGACACTGTCTCCCGAGCTTCACCCTTCTGCACGATTTTTACAGTCGTATTCACCTGTTTCGAGAATGGCTGTAGGTCACTGACTTTGACGATAGGTGCCGGTGCACCACTAGGCTGTCCTTCTTCCTCTGACATTTTCAAGTCTACTTCTTTTCAAACGGTGATTGAACAACGAGGATGCGGAGTCTTAAGGCTTATGATAAGGCTGGGTGCCTTGTTGAATTAGGTTACGTATCACCCGCGCAATGCCGCTGTGCTCGACAGAATTAGAGATATTGAGCTAGTTGATCCACATTTTCAATTATGATTTCAGGTTTAATTTGCGAGCGAGTGATTGAAGCCTCATTCTCAACCCCGCTAAGCACTAGAATTGTGTGGATTCCAGCCTTCTTTGCGCCGAGCAGGTCAGTTTCGATCTGATCGCCGATCATAACGGCATTTTGCGCCTTCTCAGTCGCATACTTCAGCGCGAATTTGAACATGCGAGCTGATGGTTTGCCGATCATTACTGCTCTTTTATTTGCTCCGTATTCTAGCGCTCTAATTATTGGACCCGCGGAGAGTGCGGGGCCATTAGCACTCATGAAGACTGCTCCACCATAACTCCCAATCAGCGTCGAATTGTTTCTAAGAAATCGAAGCGCAAGATTCAACTTGTTGTAATTTAATCCCCTATCGAAACCAACAACGACGACGTCAGGGTCTGACTCGGTAAATTCATGACCCGCCGTCAGTAGCTCATGCATGAGACCGCTTTCGCCGATGAGGAAGAACTTAGCGGGCCGACGATACTTTTGAGTTAAGTGCAAGGCTGTGAGATAACTCGAAGTTAAGATGTCGTCACGAGTAAAATCGAACCCTAGTTGCGCAAGGTTCTTGTGAATCTCCTCCCGAGTGTGGGTAGAATCGTTCGTTAATACGAATGCTTTCTTACCTGATGACTTTATGCGTGCAATCACGTCCCTGCCTGCAAGGTATCGAGGCTTCTCTTTACCAATTGAAAGCACTCCATCCATGTCGAATAGGAAAAGTCTCATCTTGTTGAGTTTCATTTTCTCAAATGCTCGCATGGATTCTAGTTCACGATTTCACTTCGCATGTAGACTTCAGGTCTTTGTTATCAATCGGGTAGTAGCTAAAAGCCCGCGCTGAGCAGATTTCGCGATTTGAGGAACACCGATCAAGTCTTCGAATATTAGTAGAACTCGTGATAGAATTGCGAACGCTAAAGCAAGTCTTACGTCAACCCCGAGGAGAACGAAAATTCCAACAATAACTCCTTCCTGGAAACCAATGCCTGACGGTGTGAGCGGGACGAAGCCGAATGCAGTGATCAATGGATGCAGAAGGAAGAATCCTAGCCATCCGATGTTAGTTATGCCGAGAGACAAACCGATGAAGAACCATTCGAACCCTTTCAGTATCCATGAGAATAATGTGATTACGAAGATCTCTGGTATTGCCCCGCGCGTTTTCATCGCGTTCGTCCTGAACTCGTCCAATTTCCCTACTATGCGACCTGTAAACTTCACGAGAAACTTTGAGGTAGCAATACGCCTAAACAGGTCAGCTGCCCGCGGAGACCAGATTATTGCAGCTAACACGAATCCACCTAGCAGCATGAGTCCTATGCCAATCGCAGCGAGGGCGAATATTTCACGGGTCAAATGTGTTCGGTACAAGAGGAATATCAACGCGCCTGCGCCACCAATCACTTTCACGAGGAATTCGATTGATTGTATACCGAAAATGCATGAAAGACTCGCAGAAGGGTCAATGTTCTGATTCATGAGATATACTGGTGTGAGCATGTAGCCTGCTCGTCCAGGTGTAACATCACTGCTTAACATTCCCGCGTACTGAGGTAGAATTGTCTTTTTGAAAGTCGCTGTGATTCCTTGACGTCCAAGTACTCTGATAATTCTTATCGTGAAAAGAACATTGATCAGGAAGTAGGCGATGAACGCGAATATTAGATAGAACGGGTTAGTTCTGCTAAGGATTAGGAGTAGAGTGTTAACTCCAGCGTACCAGACGAGTGCGCCAAGTATAACGATCATCAGCAGTACTTGGAGCACGAGACGCATTCTGATGCGTGGCAGTTGGAATTCAGGTCACCATGTTGGCCACAACTGAGAGCGCTATATCTCTCTTGCGTACGGGTTTTGAAATGTTACGGCATCGATATAGTGAAGATCTGCTGATCAGGTCTCGATGCCGGGACGGATCGGGTCAGAAATATTTGTCGTTTACGTGCCTGTCATGTAGAAGCTGAACGGCGCATTGTACTCTGAGATGGTGAAGTTTAGTGGGTTAGGGTAGTGGGGACCAGCAACGCTAGGGATAGGGGTATTCTGGGAGTAGCTGCCTTCGGGAAAGTTGACTTGCGGAAAGCCAAGGACGTATGATGCTGGGAATGAGTAGCTGTAATACGCGTAATTGTAAAGGTATTCACCACCGTACGAACCCGTGTAAGTGTAGTGATAGACTGTTCCATACGCCTGATTGGCCAGTATCGTCAGCCAGTAGACTCCCGGCGTGTTAATTGTCAGATAGTCAGTTGGAGCCAGCTGCCATGTTTCCCAAGCGGGACCAAAACTTGCTGTAATCTGGAAACAATAACCGTTCTGGGTCGCGGCCACGAGGCCTGCGCCAAGAGGACCATTATCGTTGCCCGCGTCTGCGTATATGCCGAACTTCAAGCACTGGCTTCCGTCGGATCCTTGATACTGCAAGTACAACGAGACTGACTGCATGACCGTCGGATGAGTCACCGTAATCATAGTCATTGCGACAACGTACTGTTCGATGAGCGTACTAGTTCGCCCTTCAATGTTAGTATCACCATAGTTAGTCAATGCAGACGCTGAGACTGACTGTGACGCGATCAACATCACCGCCGCTAGAACAAGCAAAACTGCGACGCCGCGAGTTCTCCAATTTCTTCCATTCATTGGCTTATCGTTTGAAATATTCGGCTGGCCTACATATAGGGATTAACATTAAACCTGAAACATATTCGTTAACATTAACCAACTTAACATTAATCAACGATTTGCTGTTCAACTACCATCTACGTTTGGCAGAATCGTCAACGTTTTTGTGTTGATCTCTAAAATAGCCACCCGCTAGGAATATTTCATAAATCTACTGTGGAAAGACTGGCGATGTCCGAGCACTATTCGGCTGATCAAATTCAAGTATTGGATGATTTGGAGGCTGTTCGGAAGAGGCCTGCCATGTACATTGGCAGCACTGACCTTCGAGGCCTCCATCATCTTGTGTTTGAAGTCGTCGACAACTCGATCGACGAAGCTCTTGTAGGGTACTGCAAGAACGTCAAAGTAGTGCTTCACGGGGATGGATCAGTAACCGTCTGTGATGATGGTCGAGGCATTCCTGTAGAGATACATCTTCAAACTGGCAGGTCCGCCTTAGAGGTTGTCATGACTATGCTCCATGCAGGAGGAAAATTCGACCATAGGGCATACCAGGTTTCAGGAGGCCTCCATGGCATCGGAGTATCCGCCGTCAACGCGCTTAGCGAATGGCTTGTGGTCGAAGTCCACCTGAAGGGCCGTTCATTCAGGCAGCGATATGAACGGGGAGTTCCAGTTACCCCCGTAGAGGAAATAGGCACTAGCAAGGAGCACGGAACAATAGTAAGCTTCAAACCGGATGCTCAAATCTTCGAAGACACGAATTTTGACAGTAAGATCATTGCCGCTCGACTGAGAGAACTTGCTTTCCTCACGGAAGGACTCGCTATCACCTTCTTGGATGAGAGAGTGAATCCCGCAAAGATCCGTAACTTCAAGTACCAAGGCGGGATCAAAGAATTCATAGCCTACCTTAACGAGTCGAAGAATACACTCCACTCCGATATTGTCCTAGTCTCAGGAAATAGAACAGATGTCATAGTCGAATGCGCATTTCAATATACGGATGATACTTCCTGGAGTATACACACGTTCGCAAACAACATTAACACGCGCGAAGGTGGAACGCATCTGGTCGGCCTGAAAGCCGCTTTGACGCGAGCGATCAACGACTATGCCTCCGGTCACAACCTTATCGACGAAGCGAAATTGAAAATCCAAGGTGACGACGTACGTGAGGGTCTGACAGCCGTCCTCAGCGTTAGGCTCCCAAACCCGCAATTTGAAGGACAAACGAAGGGCAGACTCGGCAACAGCGAAATTCGAGGAATCGTTGAATCAATCCTTTATGATGGGTTGAAAACCTACTTTTCGGAGCAACCAACCGTCGCCAAAGCGATCGTGCAACGGACGGCGGAGACCGCAAGAGCAAGAGTCGCGGCCAGAGAAGCCAAAGCACTGGTGCGCAAGAAAGCGTCACTGGACGCTGTGACCCTTCCAGGTAAATTAGCTGACTGCCAAATGCATGACCCGGAAAGAACTGAGCTTTTCATAGTAGAAGGAGACTCCGCAGGCGGAAGCGCAAAACAGGCTCGAGATAGAAGAACGCAAGCAATACTGCCTTTGCGCGGAAAGATACTGAATGTTGAGAAACATGGATTTAGCCGGATTCTCGATAATAACGAGATACGCGCCCTTGTGACTGCAATCGGGTCGGGCATCGGAGAAGCCTTCGACCCGAACGGCCTACGATATTCCAAAATCATCCTCCTAACTGATGCTGACGTAGATGGAGCTCATATCCGAACACTACTCCTAACCTTCCTCTATCGGCATATGCCACAACTCATCGAAGCAGGCAGAGTCTACATCGCCCAGCCCCCACTCTACCGCATACGTAAAGGCGACAGAGTCTTCAATGCTATGAACGAGAAAGAGCGAAGGCAGATTATCGAACAAGAACTCAAAGGCAAAGCCGACCTAGTTCAAAGGTTCAAAGGATTAGGCGAGATGAATCCCAACGAACTATGGGAGACAACCATGAATCCCCTCTCCCGATCCCTACTAAACGTCACAGTCGACGACGCGGCTGAAGCCGACAAAGTATTCTCCACATTGATGGGTGACATTGTCGAGCCTAGACGGCAATTCATCCAGGAGAATGCTGACGAAGTGGATTGGTTAGACATTTGAGGGCCGAAGCTTGAGCAACCCCGAACGCATCAAACGAATCGCCATAGAGACAGAGATGCGGCGGTCATACATCAAATACGCCATGAGTGTCATCGTCGGACGCGCCCTTCCAGACGTTAGAGATGGCCTCAAACCAGTCCAACGCCGCATACTATTCGCACTACAAGGACTCGGCTTATCCTCCAAGAGTCAACACAAGAAGTCCGCAAGAGTCGTTGGAGAAGTACTAGGTAAGTATCACCCACACGGCGAGAGTGCCGTTTACGACGCACTGGTCAGAATGGCACAAGACTTCACAATGCGCTATCCCCTAATCGCCGGCCAAGGGAACTTTGGAAGCGTAGACGGCGACTCTCCCGCCGCCATTCGCTACACAGAAACCAGGCTCACAAAACTTTCAGAAGAAATGCTTGGAGACCTGGACAAAGATCCAGTTGACAAGATGCCAAACTTCGACGACTCATTGCAAGAACCCGTAGTTCTCCCAGCAAGATTTCCTAATCTCCTAGTTAACGGCGCGTCAGGTATAGCGGTAGGAATGAGTTGCAGCATCCCACCACATAACCTCAGAGAAGTCGTCGACGCACTCGTGTACTTAATTGACCATCCCAACGCTAAGATTGAGAACCTCCTAGAATTCATCAAAGGCCCCGATTTCCCCACCGGGGGAATCGTGTACGAGGCAACCTCACTCTTACAAATCTACAAGCAAGGCCGCGGCTCAATCAGAATACTCGGCCGAATGGATGAAGAAGCTGCAAAAGGGGACCGAAAACGACTTGTAATCACCGAGATTCCGTTTCAGGTCAACAAGTCCAAGATCGTTGAGGAAATCGCTAACCTAATCAAAGAAGGAGAAATTCAAGGAATCTCGAACATAAAGGATGAGTCAAATCGCGAAGGTATCCGGGTTACAATTGATCTCAAATCAGGATCACAATCGGAAGCCGTCAAAGGGCAACTCTACAAACTAACTGAACTGCACACAACCTTCAGCTTCATCAACCTCGTCCTCGTAGACGGGAGACCGCAAATTCTAGACCTCAAGCAGACACTCCAAGCCTTCATCGACCACCGGATCAAAGTAATTGAACGTTGTTCAACGCATGACTTGCTGCAGGCGCAAACCAGACTCAAACTACTGGAAGGTTACAGCATAGCACTCATGAACATTGACACGTTGATCTCCATCTTTCGTAACTCCGCCAATCCAAGTGAAGCAGCAGCAAATCTGAAAGAACTCAACCTTGACGAAGAACAAGCAGCAGCTATCCTTGAAATGAAACTAAACCAATTAACGAAACTTGAAGTCGACAAAATTCAGCAGGAATCATCAGAGAAGCAGATGGAAATAGCAACTCTCCAGGAAGTTCTAAGCGAACGCCCCAAACTCCTTGCAGTCTTAAAAGATGAATTACTCCAAGTAAGGAAGCAGTATGGAGACGCGAGACGGACAGAGATACGACTGGAGAGTGTCAACTTCAACGTTGAACCCACAATCCGGGACGAACCTGTAATAGTCTTCATGTCAAACGAGGGCTACGTTAAACGCGTTCCCATCAAATCCTTCCAGCCTGCAGAACGAGGCAACCCGGGAATACCCTCAATCGATTTGAAAGAAAACGATAAAGCGGTTCTAGCCATCACCGCCCGCCCCCTCCAGACCATAATCATCATAACTAATCAGGGCAAAGCATACGCCCTTAAAGTGCATGAGATCCCGGAAGGCACAAGATCAGCGCGAGGCACGCCCATAATCAACTTGTTACAGTTAAGCGATGGCGAAAAAACATGTGAGATGATTCCCGTAGATGACTTCTCTTCAACACAATACTTGACATTCATAACACGAAAAGGAATCGTAAAACGAACAAGCCTTGAAAGTTTCTCAAACATTCGGTCAACCGGCATCATCACAATGCAACTCGACGATGCAGATCGCCTAGCTAAAGTACTCGTAACATCAGGCGATGGTCAGATCATGCTTGCCACGACCGACGGCCTCGCTATCCGGTTCGAGGAATCCGAAATCTCAGTGATGGGAAGAACCGCGAAGGGCGTCTTGGGAATCAGGCTTGAAGAAGGAAGCGAAGTTGCCGGAGCATGCTTCCTCCCCAAAGGCCGAAACGGGTCAAACATTCTGACCGTTGGGAAGAGAGGCTACGGCAAGCGAACGCAGACCGAAGGGTTTCGACTCCAAAAGCGAGGCGGTGCCGGAGTCGTAGGGTTCAACGTGAACGGCAAATCCGGAAAATTGATTGGAGTTCTTCAATTGACCGGCCGATCCGACGTTCTGTTAGTCTCAGAGAAAGGGCAAGCTCTACGCGTCGACTCCGACTCAATCCCGCTCCAAGGCAGGATCAGCTCCGGCAACCGATTAGTCAAGTTGAGTGAAGAAGACGGACTTGCTTCAATAACGAACATCCACCCATGAGAGAATTCACCATCATGATTGGACGATGGCGCATGGAATTTACCCCATTTAGAGAGCTTCCCAAAAGAATAATGAATAAAAAAACGTAGAAAAACGTTGTTCAGCTACATTCACTACCTTATTTCTTCATTTTCTTCTTTTTGTGGGCTTTTGCCACCTTACGTTTCACCTCGAACGATGTTCGGCCAATAAGGCTTGAATTCAAACAAATAGACGGATCGCGCTTAAAAATTAATCGTTTACATCTGATGTGGTATCCCAATTCTAGCATGCAACCAGTATCCTCGCGGACATTTTCAAAGTCTAATAAATTCAAATCCCACAGTGAAAGTTATCCACCGACTAGTTGAAACCAGAACTCAAACGCGTTTCATTTGGTTGCAAGGAAAAATCGTCGCGTATTGTCAGATTCAGAAGTGACACGCAAATCTTCTTAATTGGTCCTCGCGTTGGCGAACTCACTAGGTGCATTCAATGACAGAGAGACGCATAATCGACGACGCCACCTTTCCCAATGAATGGCCGAAAGTGGGTGATCATGAAGGTCACGAGATTAGGAAGAAGGACGGTGTCAGCAAGGAACTGGGCGTGCACGGTGTCGCGGTTGCGGTAGACTTCGACATATGTATCGCTGACGGGATTTGCATCTCCGTTTGTCCGGTCAACGTATTCGACAAGATGGACATACCAACCGAAAAAGAGAAGTTGGATAAGCAAACGCCAAACGATAGTGGAAAAGCCATACTGGACACTTGGAAAGCAGACCCAGCCCGGGAACGGGATTGTATCTTCTGTAGAGCCTGCGAAATACAATGCCCAGTCCAAGCCATCAAGATCACGGAAGGCGTAGGACCCTTCGCGTGATTTCTCCCTTTTTCTGAACTAAACTCTCTCTCCCGAATCTCACTTGCGAAGCCGTTTATCTGCATACGCCACCCGTACGGAAACGTTAAGTTCGTCGCTTAACCGCTAGCGAGCATAGTGAACTTCAATCTTGAGCAGTGAAGACTTCGAAAGATTCAGCGTCTACAATTTCTCAATAGAGTACCCACCCGTATGCCGCGTCGAATTCAACCCCAAGAGCAGACGCGAGCATGGCGATATCGTATTCCACTTCCCTGATCGGGAAAAAGTGTTCCTCTCATGGGGAGACCTTGAGAAGGCGGAGAAGAAGTTTGAAACCGCCGAGAAGCAAGCGGAACACAGCCTCCAATCTGTGAAGAAGAGTGGCAACGTTAAGAAGATGGAGAAGTTGGAGAATGATGTGTTAACGTTGAATTCTCACACAGCAGCCTACAACCGCGTCAGAGTCGACGAGCAGCCTGGCGGCATATTCCCAGGAAAGCGAATTATCCCACACGAGGCATACTCAATCCACGTACACTGCGACAAGACAGCACGATACTTCGTCATCTACACAATGCTATCCCCGAAAGCACCTGAAGATTTCGGAACCGCTATCTTCAAGGTGATGGTTAACTCATTCAAATGCCATTAGGTAGAATTCGAGAGTCATCGTAAGATTCAGCGTCAGGCGTCAAGCTTTAAACGCAACGAAACCCCCACTTCATAATAGTGGTAATGTTGAAGCTTGCACCCCTCCTAGGAACAGTTGCGCTCGTAGGCGTCATAGTGCAAGTAATTCTTGGATTGGAAATAACCGGCGCAGGCCTGGACACGTTAACCATGCCACACGCCTTGATCGGCGTACTCGGATTCGTGCTCATAGTCGTGCTCGCCGTCACGGCATTCCGTGCTAAGACATCAACGCTCTACTCCAAGATCATCATAACGATCCTGACGGTTCTGGTACTGCTCCAAGTAAGCTTAGGTTGGCAACTTCTCCAAGGTTCTGATGCAATGATAACGTCGCATGAAGCAAACGGATTCCTAATCCTCATACTTACCCTAGCGATGGGAGCAGTTACAATGCAGAACGCTAGAAAACATCCCTGAACAGTTACGCCACGTCTTCCTGCATTAGCTTTATGTGCGCGCCAAAACCTACGTCAAATCGCGTGCGGGGTAGAACTCTGGCTTTAGCGGGGGTAGGCGTACTTGCGTATCCCTCCAGCGCCAAACTCTACGAGGGCGAAGCCAGGTCAAAGGCGCGAGACATGTAATGCGCGAAGCTCAGGAACATGACGAATGTTAAGAGACCTCGTCCCGCAGGGGTTCAGGGGTTCAAATCCCCTCCCCCGCACCATTAAGTGAACCTCCCCCCTCTTTGGCCAGTTTAGGAGAAATCGTAAGCTACGGACTATGGATGCGAAAACAAGGATACAGGGAATCAACAACCCACTTCTCCGTAAAATCATTGAAATGGGTCGCCAGACGAACCAACCTACTAGAACCCGAACAAGCCAAAACAGTTCTAGCCTCAGCGAACGTGAGTGAGAGCAGAAAACGGAAACTCGTCGAAGACCTAGACAGGTTCTACAAGTACAAGCATATCCCGTTCGATAAACCACGCTACAAGAAACTGGACAAACTACCCTTCATCCCAACCGAGCAGGAGATTGACGCACTAATCGCAGGCAGCGGAAAGAAACTCGCCTGCGTGTTACAACTCTTGAAAGAGACCGGCATGAGAGTTGGCGAAGCATGGAACCTACGGTGGAAGGACATTGACTATGAAAAGAATTGCGTCAATGTTCTGCCAGAGAAGAATAGTGACGCTCGGCAATTGAAAATCAGCAGCAGACTAGCAGCCATGCTGAACAGCCTACCAAGAAAGCACGAGATAATGTTTCGGGACCCAAAGGTCAATCC
>CAZAGP010000092.1:0-9991 GCA_964484575.1 uncultured Candidatus Bathyarchaeia archaeon
GAAACAGGTTCAGGTAGAATATTATCCACGACCGTGTAACCTGCATAACTGTCTACACGTCTCCTCTCTTGCGGTCCTCTGTCTTACGTTAGAAACTCTCCTTAACTCTCAGCTTTAAGATGCGAAAATCTGTCATAAGAGCTACATGTAGCTTGACGGCAATTGCTTTGACCTTTAATGTCCATAACTGAGCTGCTGCTTACCCGAAGAAGTATCCGGAAATATCGACAGGAGCAGATTTCACAAGATAATTTACACAGTATTCTTGAGGCTGGAAGATACGCGCCTTCCGCAAGCAATGGCCAGCCGTGGCGTTTCATAGTGCTCACCGATCAAGATATCAAAGATAAGCTCTCGCGCAGACAGTGGAGCGGATTCGTCAGAGATTCGGCAGTCACTATCGTTGGCTGCGCATATGAAGGAGACGCGTACTCTCGCAGATGGTCAACCGTCGATACGACCATAGCGTTAGAGAATATGGTGATTGCAGGCTGGGGACTAGGAATTGGTTCATGTTGGATTGGTGACTTCGATGAGGCAGAAGTCAGAAGAATACTTGAAGTGCCAAAGGAGTGGAAGATCATCGCACTCATCAGCTTTGGCTATCCAGAGGAAATTCCCGCTTCGCCTCCAAGAAGACAATTGAGTGAAATCGTAAGCTACAATCGGTTCTGAATATTCAAGAATCGGAAACGAAAGATTCTACTGATCCATACTTTTCTGATTAAATTCTGCTTCCTGTCCTCATTCGCCCTGCAAACCCACGAACCATTGCTCAGGTGCTCTAATCTGTAGATAACGGCTGCTAGTTCAATAGAAGAACAGAGCGACTGCATGTCACTGTTCATGTCGTTGCTCAGTCACACCATCGATTACTCTTAGGCTGTTCGAACCTAAATCAAGGCCTCGCAAGTTGCTATTCCGGAGGGTACTGAGCAGAAGAGAGCACGTCTTTATTCTACTCGCATTGTTCCTTATGCTTGCGTGGACTAGTATTCCGTTTGTGGGAGCACAGACAGCACCTTACGCGCTCCAGGTTGGCGCATTGGCAAATAGTGCATCGCGGGGAAGTAATGGAATAGCCGCGAGTATACGTACGCGAATCTATTCCGTGCCTGTTGACTATGGCAACTCCTTCTGGGTGGGCGAGACTCTACAAAACGGGGGATTCATCCAGTTCGGCTATCAGCTGTCCAGCCCAGGATATTATTGTCTATTTGGTCAAACCATTGGCTTTCAGACGGTCTGCTATGGGTCGGGTGATATGATCGGACATGACGATGCTCGATGGTTTTGGCAATATTGGCCTAATACTTACGCGATCAATTTCTATTCCGCTATAGGCCCAGCTAATTCAGGTGGTCTAGACGGCTCTTGGCATCTTTACCAAATCGTACCCAATGAAGCAAATGGCTGGGCTTTCCTTCTTGATGGAAAATCTGTATCAACCCTGAACAGCTTTCAGTGGGTACCGTCCAAGGACCCGATCTTCGTTGTTGCAGAAGAAGTAACTAGCTTTGGTCTAGCAAGTGGGAGACTAGGCCCGGTTGAATTCAAAGATCTCTCCTATTCTAAGCAAGGCGAATGGCATCAAGTAGAATCCCTTCAAGCTATCTCATCATGCGTTGGAGAAAATTCAGTCTGTGACGTCCCATACGGACTCAGAGTCTTAGGCTCGGATCATATCATCGCAGGCACAGGAGAACCACTTACGAGGAACGGAGAACTACTTTGGACTGCGCCTTCCCTGCTGGAGCTCTCAGTGCCCCAGGGGGTTCAAACTAATGTTGATAATGCTACCTACACGTCCGCAAACCTGAAACTGACGTTGGTCCCTGGGTTACACACCATAACCGTTCCGGGCATTTGTGAAACTAATGCCACAAGCAGACTGAGATTCCAGAATTGGAGCGATGGATCCACCAATCGAAACCTCATTGAAAATATGAGTTCGGATTTATCGCTTCGCGCCTCCTACGTTGAGCAGCTCGAACTAACAATCGTTTCACCCTTCCCGGCTTCGGGAGGAGGATGGTATGATCAGGGGTCGATCGCCCATTTTACTGTGAACACATCACCACGGTTCGAAAATAACTCGATCATTCTCCTAAAGTTTGATGGATGGTATGACGCAAACGGGAATCTCATAACACCATCCGGAAGCGGAGCAATCCTCATGAACAGTTCCCACGTAATTGAGGCGCGTTGGCACCAAGATTACACTCTTCCAGTCACGATCATCACACTTGGCGTTGCTGTACTTTTCATATGCATTAGAAAAACTGCAATACCGGCATAAGTATCAAATTACGATCTCTGCCGTAATCATTAGTACCGATGCTAACCGCAAACTCATCCTTTACTCATAACTTACATATGGCACTATGTCTTGCACCAGTCTTCGTAATCCTCGACTACGCAGTTAATCATCTTCTTCGTAGCAACGTGCAGCCAGTCCCCTCTCCTTGTCTCAAGATCTCTACGTATTCTTTTCAACGCCGCTTTACAACCTGAATGAACATTTGCCGTTTCAAATCCCATGGCTTCAAGCAGGCGCTTCTCATCAACCTGTTTGGGCAGAGTTGCCAGCTCAATCCGCGAGCAGTCGGGAGCTAGGCGACGTACTAACCAGCGTCCGCGCACGCAAACTAAAGGATCAGCAGCTCTAAGTGCGGATTCGAGTATTGTCTCATAGAGGATTTTCCTTGAACCTTCAGTGTCCCACGCCCACACACACGCAGAAGGAGCTAACGCCTTCGCTTCGCGCGCGATTCGCCCTCCTTCGAAATCGGCCAACGCGACAAACCTTTCTCGCCCGAGGCTTCCCACACCCGCAATCCGATGTACAATTTTGTAGTTAACTTGCTCAGGCAATAAACTCTCTAAGGCTTTCTTAGCGCTCTTGGGAACATCACGAGTCGTAGGCCATGAGTTCATCTTGGCCCAAAACCGGACAGGGTTTCGAAGTTCCCCTGTCGCTGCTCTTCTAAGCCAATTATGCTGCTCCTCAAGCACGAATGGCATACCCCCAACCTTCAAACCCACAGCATACCCAACTAGCAAGGCTTTGCATGCCTCCTGAGAACTGATTCTTAGATGACCCGAAGAAAGCGCAAGATGCGCGCTGACTGCCAGTCGAACCAAGTCATTCGCATATGGCATCGGATATACTTCATCGAAGTCGTTGACTCCCCAAACTAGTCTCCCCTCCCGATCGCGCCAAGTTCCAAAATTCTCGACATGCAAATCCCCAACTGCCAAAACAGTAGGTGCCTTAGCCAAGTCTGGGCACACCTCAGGCCATCTCTGAATCCAGCGGTAGAATGTGCCACGCAGGAAAGAGAACGCGTTCTCGGCCATCAGTTTGTGCTTCAACTCTAAATCGGATCGTATGAGGCGAACGTGTCCGTCCAACCACTTCTCATACTTTCGCGTGGCTTTGGAGACTTTCATGTCACATCTCCACCGTACTCAGGTATAGCTGATCCGTAATTAGAAGATATGCGAGAGCAGTATCCAAACTGCTACGAGAATTAGAATGCTTCCGCCCAGGATTTCAACTCCTGCAGGTAGCACGTGACGAGTTAGTCCTCCTGCGAAGAGCCCTGCAAGTGCCAACATCACCGTCACCGTTCCAACAATGAATCCAATGTCAAGTATGCGCGCGTAAATCAGAGCTAGACTGAAACCGACGATGAACGCGTCGATACTTGTTGTAAAGGCTAGTAGGACCACAGTAATTCCGCTAGTCGAATCGAGGCGGAAAACCAAAGTCAAATATTTCTATTAATCATATTCTCCTCAGTGATTATGATGAGTCTTGATGAACAGATTTTGGAAGAGTTGCGGAAGATTCGGGTAGCTGTTGAGCCAAAGCCTGCGCCTCCACCGCCTAAGGGGATGAAGGCCGAGTTCTTGGATTTCATTGGGAAGGCGGGTGTTCTCGGTTTGGCGGTGGGTTTCATAATGGGAACTTACATTGGAACAGTTGTTTCAGCTCTTGTTCAGGATATTATCATGCCTGTACCCGGCGCTTTTCTTCCGGGAGGCGACTGGAAAAAGGCCATCTTCAGCCTACCCATAGGGAACGGAATGAACTTCGCTCTAGGAGATTTCGTGGGAGTAATCATAAACTTCCTGATAGTCGCAGTCGTAGTCTTCTTCATAGCCAAATATGCCAAGAAGATTGGACTTAAGTGACCCGTACCTTGATCTCGTATTAACTTGCAATCCTCAAATTTCAAGAGTTGCAAACCACACTCCGGAACTCTCCTTCGGACTCATTGTCTCGCTCTCCGTCTATAATCATAAATCATCACAAAACACGTGATAATGCCTAGAAAGGCGACGAAGGCCGCCAAAATTAGCTTATCCTCAGATGCAAGGTACAATGCGCCAAAACCGAAGATTAAGATTGTTACAATGATGACAGTTAATGTCTGCAGTGTAATTGAGCCAAAGTAGGGGTCCCACCCGCTCACGATATCGTCCCCTTCATTCTGTAATCTTCCTCTACGTATTTGCTTAGCTTAAGAATTTGGGAGATCTGCACAATCATAAATTGCAAATAGCTTCTCAGCGTCTTTGGAGCTACGATTCATATGGGTACTGAAAAGGTGACTGCTCATCTAGCGAATGAGCGGACCTATCTTGCGTGGATCAGAACAGGACTCGTCGTGATTACCTTAGGTTTCGCGGTTGCGAGGTTTGGGTTGGCACTGACTACGATCGTTGAAGTGTTGCCTGGAGTTCGATACTCCTCAATCGTAGGGGTCTCCCTTGTACTGCTGGGAGGAATTATCGAACTCTTCGCGTTTCTCAGGTACCGGAACAATCAAAAGACTATTTCCTCAGACACGTATGCGCCTTCGTCTTCAGCCGAAGCCATTCTAAGCGTTGTCATATTCCTATTAGCGATCTTGATACTCGCGAGGCTGCTCATAACTTAATTCGCAGCCGCGTCGTAGATAAACTCCGATTCTGCTCTGGGAATTCGATTTTACTTTAGGAACTGACTTACTGGATGAAGTTCATGTCACGACGATGTAACTTCGACCTGCACGAGCTTGAGGCTCTTATACACGACGCTATAATCGGGTGTACTAAGACTAAGCTGACTCACCATACCGAAAACGTACAAGTTCCATATTCCAGCCTGGTTTGGCGCAGTTAACGTGAAGGTTGCAGTGAAATCACCTTGGCTTATTCCGGGACTGACAGGGGGAAAGCAGACTGACTCCGTTGAGGATAAACAGCCTGGAGTATTCGCCGTCGTACGGAAGGGTTTGCCATTTTCAGTTTGATTCAGAATTGCTACAATCAAGCCTTGCCCTGCTGCCGCGTTTAATGAATATGACACGGTCACCGTGATAGTCAACGTGTGTCCGGCCGCAACCGTGGAAGGTGCATATACGTTAGCCACGTGAACACAGGAAGGTAAGCACGCCGCCTGACCTGCAACGTTAGAGGCAAGCAACAATGCCACGATTGCAACTAGAGCGCAAGCCAACAAATTCCGATGCTGCATAAAGTCGAGGTTTCGGGTGGTTAGTAATTAACGCACGTTCCAAGATACACATAGCTGACGCAAGCCCTCTCGTCAGCTAAGCATTGTATTAACAGTAGCATTAGTCCTGTCACTAGAGCCAAGATTTGGTCCAAGAAGTTTAGTGAGTTTATGATGATGTTTGTTGTTCGATACCCGTTCAGCTGTTATTTGGTTAGCTGCTATCCACAAATCTGACTCGATCTATGAGCGAGGCACATCTTACCTCCGTATTCGTTCCGTATAGTTCAGGATTCCCATAATGAGTACAAGATTCTGAGCGAGAGTTCCTAGGATTCACACGCGGAGTGGCATGGCTTCGAAAGGGTCCAATCATGCTTAATTGTTCGAATTTGCTGACTCGCTCATCGTGAATGAAAATGTGCCAATGTGGATTACCGCTTTATCCTCCTCCATACTATCCGTATCAATACGCGCCGACACGCTACTACATTACGCAAGAGGCCTATGAGGCTAGCAAACCGCCAACGTATAACTACCAATATCCAATATCATCAGCGGCCGTCCCTGATCCTAACCCCGCGCTCCACGTCATTATTCATTCGCGCGGTGAACACCGCGTGGGCAATTGCCTAATGATATGCCAGTAAGGTCCAGCTCGAGCGTTAACCTTCAGAAGCTAGTGTGCAAATGAGCTCGAGTTCATGAAACCCGGCGATAATCAATCAACGCCATTGCTGTTAAGTCACTGAAAGATTTGTCATAGCAGTATCTCACTTATGATTTTTGGAAGCGCCGTCAGGCTATTTGAGAAACTGTGGTCATCGCGCAAGAATCTTACCGTGGTCTCCTGTGCCATCGCGAATTCTAAAATCCATTCTGGAGGAATGAGCCTGTCCATCGTTGCCATTAGTATAGTCGTCTCTGCTTCTATTCTATTCTTGAATAGTGAATTGCCTCTCATCTGGGCAAGTGTTCTCTTCGGGATTCCTCTCAGCCTACCTATGCTAGCTCGAGGCGGAATAATGAGTGGATTAAGTAGCACTAGCTTCCTAACCTTCGAGCATTCTAATGCGACTTTCGCCCCCAGAAATCCACCAAAGGATGATCCTATCAACATGGGGTTTCCATCGCCCTGAATGGAGCTTATAAGACGCTGCTGAGCAAGTTCGATGTCGATCTGTCTCGACTTATCCGGATGATAGTCAATTGCTCGGGCGTTAAGCTTGGTTTGGAACAACTTTGCCTTTGTACTGGTTGGTGTTGACCCGTAGCCATGAATATAATATAACAATCTTGATCGCTCGAATATGCAATGTCACGCGATTTCTACGATGTCCGAATCTTACCCGCAAATACCTCGCTTACGAATTTATGGCCAGCCTAGCACTCGAGTGCTTGTTCGAGGTCAACAATTAAGTCCTCGGCATCCTCTATCCCGACAGATAATCGCACCATCGAGTTGTTGAGTCCTACTTCTTTCAACTCTTGGGGAGTCAAATAATAATGGGAGGAGTAAACAGGCATGCTGACAAGGGATTCGACGCCGCCAAGGCTGAGGCCGTGGATTATGAGTTTCAGGCTCTCGATGAACCTCACTGCTTTCTGTTCACTTTCCAACTCAAAGCAGACTACTCCGCCGAAACCCATCATCTGTTCCTTGGCTAATTCGTACTGGGCATGGGATTTCAGCCCGGGAAAGTATACTCTTTTCACTTTAGGATTTGATTCTAGATATTGCGCCGCCTTCATCGCGTTCTGATTCTGCCTTTCCACTCGGAGAGCCATAGTCTTTAGTCCACGCAGGGTTAGATATGCAGCAAAAGGGTCGATACATCCTCCATATGCCTTAAGCATCTTTCTAGCTGACGCTATGAACTCGTATGATCCAACGATAACTCCCCCGATCAGATCGTTGTGGCCACCATAGTATTTTGTCGTGCTAACCAGAACAATGTCCGCTCCTAGTCTAATAGGCACTTGGTTCACGGGTGTCGCAAAAGTGTTGTCAACCATTAGTTTCAAGCCGTGGTCTTTAGCTATCCGTGCGGCACATCGGATGTCGGCGATTCTAAGGTCGGGATTCGTTGGTGTTTCAACGAAAATTGCTTTCGTATGGTCAGTAACAAGCTTCCCTGCAGCCTCAATGTTCCTCGTGTCCACGAATCGCGTCCGAATTCCGAGCTTCGTCAGGTTGTGCCTTAGGATGGTGTAGGTTCCTCCGTAAACCATGTCCGTGGAAATTATCTCATCCCCTTGCGAAACCAACGTGAGAATAGCGGTAGTGATGGCGGCCATGCCTGAGGATGTTGCCAACGCGTCTTCTCCTCCTTCAAGGACAGCAGCCTTTCTCTCTAGCACGCGCTGTGTTGGTGAGTTATTTCTAGAGTACATGTAGCCTTGCGTTCCATCCTCTAACCCCATATTGTATGCGATGACATCTTTCATAGAATCGAATGCGAACACGGCAGACTGATAAATCGGGGTTGGAATTGATTTGGTTACCTTATCAATAGTCTCTCCCGCATGAACACACGCGCTCGATAATCGCATATACATTCCACCATTCTTAGGTTGCGAACTTTCTCCTAACTCTTTCGACTCTTTCAGTAGATTCGTGTATCTTTCTTCCCTCGCATAATCCACTGCTCATCCCTTCCGAATAGAGAAAGAACATCTCATTATGCGAATAATTACGATCTTGACGCATTCATTCGTGGTGCACACCAAGAGTGGCGTCTCCTTAAGTATGCTGATCAGCGCTTTGCACAACTGATAGTACCAAGCGAGGTGAAACAATTTGAGTTTACTCGACATGGTCCTGCAAACTGGTCCGAATCTCGGACGAGGGATGGGGTTTGGCGGATCCTTCATCTTTGGTGCTCTAAATGCGGTATCCGTTCTGCTAATCACAGTGGGCGTGTTTTACGTTCTGATAAAGCTCGGGAGTCTTCTAGACGCGCTAAAGGAGAAGACTGAAGCCGCATCAGGACCGAAGTAGGCCGTAGTTAATCCACTCAGGCAGCCTCCTGTTCCAATTTTTCCGAATCGATGAAAGTATAACGGAGAGATCTGTGATACACAAAAGAACCGCAGGGACAGTAATGGGATGAAACTAAATGGTTAGACTCATTCGCTTCGAGAAGGCGGTAGCTGACAGCATACTTACCGCGGCTATGAGCGCATACCCGCGGGAGACTATCTTGGTGTTGCAAGGAAAGAAGAGCGGAAATGAGATTCGGCTCAACAATGTGTTGATCCCACCTCTAGCAACGTATGGACGAGGCTTCAGTATGCTGCTTGGCTCTATGCTCCCTTGGGATCTGACGGTAATGGGTGTAGCGCATTCGCATCCCTCAGGGGCGCTCAAACCATCCATGCACGATTTGAATCACTTCTATGGTCGAATCATGGTGATTGCTGCTCATCCATTCCAATCTTACGACGACCTTGCGGTTTTCGATTCCGATGGAAGCAAGATCCCGCACGAGATTATTCCAGATGATTCAAAGTAAGGGCGAACCATACTTGCGCGTTGAAATCGGATTCCATCTTCAGTCTGGGCGTAGTTGTTGCGTTCAGGTTAATGATAAAACGTTGATGTAGTTTCCCGGACAGGCGGCTCCGGTTGGACTGTAGTTCAAACCTTGATAGAAGTGACCGGTCACGGTTACCCAACTGCCGATCGGTGGGATAGAGGTTGGTAGATTCTGCAGAGTGTAGTATTGCGTTGCTGTAGTAATTATGTTAGTTGGATCGTTTACCCAGTTCCCAACGAAAAATCCAATCACTGTACATCCGTTGGGACTTCGTAATAGGTTTCCGGAACATTGAATCAAGTTGCCGGGACCTGCAAGGCATGTCGTGTAATAATTACCGTTAAAGTACCATTGAGCAGATACCTGAGTGATTCCATGGATTGTGAACGCCATTAGCACAGCTAAAACAATCCACAAGTAACTCCTCATACAACTCATTCCCACTCAGCCGCTCCTGCAGCAATAAGGATTCTGCAAAACTTACTCACTGTGATGCTCTCGATCTTAATTTTGTTTAGTTTCGTAATTCTTGCATCTTTTCCCCAATCGCTTCAGAAGTTCTATGAATCATTTAGAGTGTCGTGATTTCCATGAGATTACGCTATTACATCACTATGAGCTGGTCATCGTGCGGGAATGTAGTGTGAGCGATGATGGCGAAACTAAATCCTCCAAAATGGCACGCCTGAGCTACTTAGTTTCCTTTAAGAAGATGGAGCCTCGACTGAGCTGGGGGCACCGCTCAGTACAATGCTGGTTGGGCGCTTTAGGTAGAGTGTACTCATCTCACGTATTGAAGCACCATCACTGTCGCTAGATTCGTAATTCACCAAGGCAGATGGCCAAATGTCAGCAAATTCGTAACCGCCTCTCCTACGACAAACGATAATGCCGCACCAACCAACCCCAATACAACATAGCGCAGTCCAAACTTCAACGAGGAAGC
>CAZAGP010000093.1:0-3438 GCA_964484575.1 uncultured Candidatus Bathyarchaeia archaeon
CTCTGCAAGCGTCAACATGCGCTGCACAACAACATCCGGCGTCGCCACGAAGGGAACTACTAGTCTACCTAAACTCAAAATCAATCCATTTGATTAGTAATAGAAAACGCGTTATGAACCTAACTTGTATCCCTTTTGCGGAGGATGTCGTCAGCGATTGCTACTTAAGCCGTTTGAAACTCAATGTCCCTGCTATGATCATTATGACAGTAAAAGCAGATAGTGCTAAGAAGTCCACTATTACCGGTAATTGTGCCGTTCCAAGGAGCAAACCCCTGAGTCCATCCACAGCGTACGTGACCGGATCCAGTATTGTGAACGCCAGCAGGTACTTGGGAAGATTTCCTATAGGAAAAAGTGCACCACTGAAAAAGAACATGGGAAACACTAGAAAGCTGATGATCAGTTGGAATCCTTCGATGCTTTCCATGTTGGACCCAATGATCAAGCCTAAACTCACCAGGCCGGCGGCTAGAACAAACATAAAGGCAAACGCCAAGACAATGTTCAGAAAAGAGTATTTGACGCCGAGAATAACGCCGAAGAGCAGCATGGCAATACCCTGGATTAGCGCATCAATGCTACCTCCAACCATTTTACCCGCGAAAATTGTTGTGCGCGATAATGGCGCCACGAGTACTTCTTTGAAGAAATCTATCTTTCTATCCCACACTATATACAATCCGAAGAAAACTGAAGAGAACAGGATTGTCATAGCTAGAATTCCCGGAAAAATGAACACTTGGTAGTTTATTCCTCCAAGCGATACGGCAGATCCCAGCCCCCCGCCAAACACGATTATCCAGAGTAAAGGCGTAACTAGTGAGGAAACAACTCGAGATTTCTCGCGCGTGAACACTTTGATTTCGCGATACCACAGAGCGTAGAATCCTTCTAATTCACCCATTAGTTACCCCTCCTCATGTGAGCGATTCTCTCCATCACACCGCCCTCGCCAGCCTCCTCGCGGATCTCTCGCCCTGTGTAGTGCAGGAAAACGTCATTTAATGTCGGAGTTCTGATTTCAACAGACTCGACTTGACCGATTTCGCCGAGAATTTCTTGGAGGTGAGCACTCGCATTCTTTACAGTTAGAACGACGCCTTTGTCAGTCGTGTTGACTGAGGTGACGTAATCTAGTCCCTTTATCTTATCCAGCGCTGGTGACCGTGTTTGTAGCTTTATGACCTCGCCTCCCATTTTCATTTTCAAATTTGACGGGGAGTCAAGCGCGACCACGCGCCCATGATCGATAATAGCGATGCGGTTGCAGAGCCGATCGGCTTCTTCCATATAGTGAGTTGTAATGATTATTGTTACTCTCTCAGTTTTCACAAGGTGCTCAATATATTCCCAAATATGCTCTCTCGTTTGGGGATCCAGCCCCAATGTAGGTTCGTCAAGGAAGAGTATTCTTGGCTTGTGTAGCAGCCCTCTTGCAAGTTCAAGTCTTCTTCGCATGCCGCCTGAATATTTCTTTACGATGTCTCCTGCTCTATCCTTAAGATCAACTAGCCCTAAGACGTAATCGATTCTTCTCTTTCGTTCCTCTTTGGAGACACCGAACATTAGAGAGTGTAAGTAGAGATTCTCCCACCCGGTCAGTACGTCATCGCTACTCGGATCCTGGAACACAATGCCTATGGATTGACGTACTTCGGACGATTGGGAGATTATGTCATAATTGTTTACTCGCGCTGTTCCAGTTGTGGGTTTAAGAAGCGTGGCTAGCATTGATAGTGTAGTTGTCTTACCCGCGCCATTCGGGCCGAGTAGTCCGAAAATTTCGCCCTCCTTGATTCGTAGGTTCAACTGGTCGACAGCCAGAAGGTCATTGTACTTTTTTGTGAGGTTTTCCGTCTCAACCGCAAAGTCCATGCTGGATCAGCTCATGTTCAGATCACTGACGATTGTACGAAATCTGATTTAAATTGACTGAGGAGATGAAAAGTCAGTAAATTGTATGTGGTCCGCTGATTCAATATTATACGTAACTAGGATTCTAATCCATTCGTCATGGAACATTTCTTAAGCGATACAGACGATTTGTGGTCAGAAATGAAATGAGCGTTAGTGGTAGGGAGGCGGGCGTACTGCTCCTGAAGGAAGGCGACAAGGTGCGAGTGAATGATGACGCAACACTTGCTCCAGAAATTGTGCGAGGAGAAGTTGGGACGGTGCGAACTATCAATCGCTACTTGAGCGAGCCTAAGTCAAGTCATGAAGGAACGATACTTGTAGACAAGTATCAGCAGCTTGTCAAGCAACCGCAAGAAACAGAAATTCTTGGTTTTCTTGTGCAAGTCTACCTTCCGAAGCTTGGTGATTCCATGATCTTAGCGTCAAATGAAGTGACGCTATTGTCTAAATTCGAAGCAAGAGTTCGTAATGTCGAAAAAAGACTGCTCGAACATGTGACTGATCCTACCCAGTTTTCTGTCCTCCGAGACGGAGGGCTCGATGTTTCTTTCATAAATCAAACATTCGACGCGCCCTTCTTCGGCGATATCGTAAGATACGTGCTTAGACCTAACCTCAATCGCAACTCGACGAAAGTGCTCTCCCCGGAGTCATCTGGTCCACCCTTGGCAGCTGTGTTCGCGACGATGGCGGGATTAAACTTCGTTAGGGCAGTTAAAGTTCAGGACCGAGCGCACCCTCAAGTTCCGAGAACGTGGAAGGGAACCGTAATCGGCGGCGTGAGAGTTCCATCCGCAACCAAAAGGACTGAGCATTACTTCGCCATTCCCGAGGGTTCGATCACATCTAAAGATCAGGTTTTGATATTCGACGATGTTGGGTTTACAGGTAGAACTCGAAAGGCCTGCGTTGAGTTGATCGAGAGTATCGGAGCCAAGGTTTCCGGCATCGTCAACATCATAGAGAAGTCATATGGCGACACAGATTTGCCGGTCAGGTCAGCCGCCATCCTGGGAGTTCAAGGCTTCAAACCTGAAAGTGATTCCACGTGCACCCTTATACTAAACCAGCTGCTCATGAAACATCTCGACACACCCAGGATGATTAGCGGCGTCCATTACGAACCTCAAAGATCATTATCAAACCTACAAATTTAGAGGGTAAGAATGCAAGTAGATTTCTGCGAATTCCCAGATGACGTGCTATATGACTTCGACAACAATGTCTGGATTCGAAGGGAAGATGACGGACACGTAGTTTTAGGCATAACCAGCATTCTATCCGCCCTCGCAGGCAAGTTAACCAAGGTTAGCATCAAACCCGTTGATTCCGTGATAGCCAAAACGCAAAACCTTGCAACCGTCGAGAGTCCGAGATATTTCGGTGCCGTAAAGAGCCCTCTCTCATGCACAGTAACCGCCATTAATGAGGCGCTGGTGTTATACCCCAAGCTCGCAAACGACTACCCTTATTCCTCCGCTTGGTTCGCTCAACTCCAACCCACCCCTATGGACCAGG
>CAZAGP010000094.1:0-3156 GCA_964484575.1 uncultured Candidatus Bathyarchaeia archaeon
TAGTCGGCCGGAGTCAGGGTCGGATTGAAATTGCTGTTTACGGGCGTGTTGCTTTGCTTCAATAGTTTTCCTCATCTTCTGCTCTTCGTTCAGTTTGCGAACGTAGGCGGAGGGTAGTTTCCGAACCACTCGTGTCACTCCACTTAAATTACCTGTTGCGGTCCTTAATTACAAGTTTCTCGAATTCACGTAGAGCTGCTTCCTGCTCTGCGGTCTGAATTGACCCCGGGCGCCTCTCCCTGATGAGTTGAATTGAATCGTCAGCACGCATGCCATTTTGGACCAGGTATGCGGCTAAGATTGTGCCTGTTCTGCCCTTTCCTTCTCCACAATGGACAAGAACTGGGTGAGCTTGTGATTTCTGGAGTTCGATGAAGTGGAGGATTTTAGCTAACTGTTGAGTTGACGGGTTAGTTGAGAGCGGAAAATGCAGGTATGCGAAACCTAGGTGCTGGAGACTTGACATATTGAGCGGAGTGCTCGTGAGGGAGACGATTGCCTCAATCCCTTCTCTTTTTGCAGCTTCCAGTTCAGTTACGGTCTCCGGCCTACCGCATCCAGCAAGCACTGAAGTTTCAATCCAGCTGAAATTACGAGGGAGGCCGCTGATTTGACTCAACTGTCACATCACTAGTTATGTGTTCCTCGTTCATATAGACTACAAGTTGAACCTTAGGTAGCGATGCTTATGGCATTCACGTGCATTCAGAATGTTCCAAATAATTGCCGGGCTCATCTGTACTCGTCGGCTCGGGAGAATCTTCTCAGATTTCTTGAGTCGAAAGGATTCAAACCTCATCCCCTTGAGGTGTTTTGCCCGTCACCTACGCACAACTGGGTTGATGTGGCCGCAGTTAAAGGAGCTGATCTGTGGGCTTTCGAGTATAAGTCGCGGTCGGATTCGATCCGAAGAGGGCTCGAACAGTGTGTGAGTTACTCGTCCGCTTTCGATTACGTGGTAATAGTTGCTGATAGGCACCGAGTTACAGCCAGCCCCTACTTCAGCAAGTTCAAACGGGAAGGTTTCGGTGTATGGCGCCATATCGGCTGCGGATTCCAATCTATTATTCCTCCAAAACGGCGGAGGAGCACGCCTGCGGCTAGAGCTGTCGTTGAAAGGCAGTTCAGGAGATTCGGACTAACACCGGGTGGTGATGACAGGAGCATTTTGGATTGGGTCCAGGTAGGTTAGATGATTCTAGTTCACATTGACAAGTCCAAATTGCTCATTCGTCATGGTGGCATTTCCCCAGCCCTTTATCGGGAAAGATTGTTCTCATTCAGAATAGTTTCTAAGGTCGACTGCCTCAGTTTACGATTGCCAGAAAACATTCAAGGAGTTTCCTATCAAGCATGAACCGAAGGGACTGTTTTCTAGCTGTAGATTGCGGGACGACAACTTCCAAAGTCGCCTTAGTATCGTTGAGTGGCGCGATTTTGCGCTCGGCTTCAATTACGCGTAGTACGTACTATCCACAGTCGGGGTATGTTGAACAAAGCTTGGACGAGCTTTGGCATTCTGTTTGTCACACTTCAGATAGGTTAGTTGCGCACAGTGAGGGTTTGAACATTCTGGGTTTGTCGAGCTTAACGTTAGGAAATTGGCTTCAGCGGTTCCGGTCGTTACCAGCACGTTGGACGAGGTGATTCCCTGAAGTGTTTGCGCGATTAAATTCCTAAGTTCGTCGGATCCACAAGTGTCTCCGTAAAGTAATTCGTAGTCGAGTTCCGTTGGCGGAATTATTTCAGATAGTTTGACTGGGGGTGGTCCCAACCCGCTTAGATTATGGTTTCCCCTATGTGTTGCCAACCATCTCTCTAGTTCGAAAGGGTCGTATCGCACGTTCTTTCATCCCGTTGAGTTTCGAGCTTGCTGATTTATCATTAATGCGATAGATGACCTCTCTCAAATCTTACCGCTTGCGTGAGTTAAGCTATCTTTGCCCAGTTATTCACGGTTTCAACTGCCTCGCTTAGGTTAGTCACCGTGATTGCTGGGTTCATTATGAGGTTGTATTCCTGCGGTTCTCTTCGCACATGTATGGCGTGGATGCCTACGCTTCTTGAGCCGAGCACGTCTGCGTCTATTGAATTTCCGATGAAGACGGTTTCCTTCGGCTTGAGGTTCAGATCGTTTAACGCTTTGAGAAATATGTCAGCTTTAGGCTTCCTTATTCGCAACGAGGCTGAGATGAGGACGAGTTTGAAGAACCTGTTTAAGTTGAATTTTTCCAGAATCGAATTGACCTGCCAGTCGCTTTTCGCGTTTGAAATTAACCCGAGCAAGTAGCCATTTCTTTCAAGAGCGGTTAGAGTGGTCAGGGTATCGGGGAATAGCTGCCATGATTCTATCTCAGGTTTATAATATGCCTCCACTGCCTGATGAATGAACTCTTGGTTAGGGTTTCGGATACCGAACTTGCCAACGACTTTGGCAATTATTTCTTCCATGGGTATCTCAATTCTGTAAGCGTTCGCCTTTGAGGCAGCGTCTTCAAGGGCTTGGATGAAGGTTACGGAGAATTTGTGAAAATCAGTTCGAACGCCTACGGCATTCAAGTACTTGAATAGGGACCGCCCTTCTGCTTCGAATACTTCCTCCCACGGCTTGTCCAAGTGAACTAATGTGTCACCAAGATCAAGAAGTACACCACGAATTTGATGTCCCAAGTGAACTCTCAGTCTCACAGTTTTAGTAGTGACTGAACTATTCCCGTTCAAACTCGATTCTTAATGTCATACCCTTCAGGTCCTTCGCAATGCTTTGAACCATTTCAAGATTGACAGGCATATTCTTCGGACGTCTCCCTGTCAGTATAACTTTTGTTTCTGTGCTCCCGTCCGGAATCCAAACGGTGTTTATGGTGAGTATTGAGAGTGGGCTGAAGAGGTCCTCAAGGAATGCTCGGTCGTCGCCTCCGAAACCGATCAGCTTCACACGCTTTCCGAAAGTTTCACTCAACTCTTTGACGATTCTGGCGCCTCCACCGAGAAGTCGAGGGAGATCCTTCTTGTCCACTAGGACGGCCATCATATCGTCAGCCTCCACGGACCTATGGTAGGTCACGTCTTGGAGCAGAGGATACTCCTTCTCAAGCTCCACGATTCTACGGATTACTTTGAGATCTAGCTGAGTAACCTGCCCTTTCTGCAGCT
>CAZAGP010000095.1:0-4853 GCA_964484575.1 uncultured Candidatus Bathyarchaeia archaeon
CATCGGAACTCGTAACATACAATTGCTCGGCTTCGATGAGGCAGAGGCAGTTAGCGGTTACCCACCGGGTGGGACGGCATCAGTCTGTCATAAGACACCGTTACAGGTGGTGATTGATCAGGAACTCCTAACTGGCGAGACGTTATTCTGCGGTGGAGGAACTCGGAATAGACTTCTGGAACTAAGAATTGCAGATCTTCTCAAACTCACTAACGCTTTGATAGGATCTATTTCTCAATAAAGAACTTTGAACAGTAACCAAGTAGAGACTATGAATCCAATTGCAACAACGAAAACTTGCAATGCTCGAGCGTTCATATGCTTAGCTGATCGAGCTCCTACGTATCCCCCTGAAATTGCGCCAACCGCCAGTATCAGCGCCAAGTCCCACGCAACTAAACCTTTCAGGGCGAAGAGAACAAACGCAGTGCAATTGATCAAAGCAGCAAGCGACGTCTTAATCGCGTTCATCTTATGAATATCCCGTAAACCCATTATGCTTAATGACCCTAGCATCAGGATTCCTATTCCAGCACCGAAGTACCCTCCGTAAGTTGCAACGAAGAGCTGGAAGAAGAAACCCCAGATCCGACTTCCAGTTGACACATATTCATCATCGGAACTACGGTGCCCGAACCTTCGCGTTATCTGATCCCTGAACGCGAACAACAGCGTGGCGAAGAGGACTAGAAATGGGACAACAATGTTGAAGATTCCCGGTGGCGTACTTACAAGAATCCATGCTCCTAGAATGCCGCCGATAAAGCTCGGGACGAGAAGCGTCGCAAGCAAGCCTGCTTCCATCGGCGTATCTTTTCTATAGCCGACAGCGCTGCTAAGAGATCCAGGCCACAAAGCAGCAGTGTTCGTGGCGTTACTGATTATCTGTGACTCTCCGAACGCTACTAATGATGGGAAAGATATGAGTGTCCCGCCACCTGCGACCGAGTTAATTGCTCCTGCTATGACACCTGCAATGAAAATGCCTGCTAACCCAGTGACATCCATCAACTAATGTCCCGTTAACCCGTCGAGCTGAAGCCCCTTTATGAGTTCGACGTTCATCCGGTAAACCCGGCACTGCGCACAGTCAAGCGCGGTTGACCATCATTGATTTCTTCATGTAAGAATCGGTGTGAGAATACGTGTCAAAAATGATTACTCCGAGTACAAGCTGTCCGCGCTGATTATAATCTTCGCTTCGTGTCTCTGGGTTCAAAGAAGAGGTGGACTCTTTGGTTTCTCTTGATGAGGCCCCTGCGAAGCAGATCTGCAAACGTTGCGCCTTTGAAACAAATAGTGAGGAAATCTTTACTGCGCATAAAAGGAACTGCCCGAGAATCTGACCCAGGGCGCAGCTCACAGTAGAACGCGTAAATGATGCAACAGTGAGAAGTAGTCGCCTGTTACGATGCAGAGAACTGCGAGCGCAAACGGAACGAAACGTTGAGCATTCTGCTGTTTCAAAGCTAACACAGCAATGTACCACTCTATGCTGCTGCAAGTTTCCGAGAATTTAAGCGTGCTCTAGAAATTCTATACATATCGACATGCTACATACAATTACAGGCCTGCTGTTGCCTCGATGCCGAATATGTTCTTGCGTATACGGTCACGTAAAGCCTATGATTTCTCCTGGCGCGCCCCGCATTGTGGACAGAACCTTGAGCCGACAGGTACTTGTCCTCCGCATTGCATGCAATTCATAGTTTGATCTCGAGGTAGTCCTATCTGAGGAGCGATAGCAGGTTGGCGGGTAGCGCCCAACTCTTGTCTAGCTTGAATAGTCCTCATGAGATCACCTCTCGTTACTATTCCAACCAGCAAGTCGTTTTCCACCACCAAAAGTCTCCCCACCCTCTCTCTCGCCATCTTGTGCATCGCATCAAGCGCGCTGAGAGTTGACTTCACGCAGATCATTGGTTCAGCATGGCCGATTACCTGCTCGACCTTTGCCGATGATCTGGACTCTTTCGGAATTCCCCTAACTGATTGGAGCGTAACAATCCCCAGGATCTTCCCATCTCGAACTACTGGGTACCCACCGTGTCTGTTCACGAGGAAGTAATCGGAAATAAGTTGGTCAATAGTGATGTCAGGAGAGATTGCGTAAACATTTCGTGTCATAATATCACCTACTGTAACCCCGCTTAGTGTCTCACCAATGAGCGTTTGACGAAGACTCGTCTCAGCACCTGACTTGATGAACCAGCCCAAGACTACTATCCATATTCCATCGACGAAATCGCTAACAATGATGAGAATAAAACCACCGAACATCATCAATAGTGAAAAGATTTCACTAATTCTGGTCGCCGTCTTAGTAGCTGAAATCAAGTTTCCTGATCTCTTCCAGAGGCTTCCTCTAAACACTCGCCCACCGTCTAATGGAAACGCTGGAACCAGATTGAAGACGCCTAAGACGGCGTTGATTAGAGCGCCGTAACCGAGTATTGCGGTCACTGGAACGGATCCTCTTACGGTCTGGGACACATACCATGCTCCACCCAAGATTGCTGCTATAAGAAAACTCATAAGAGGCCCTGCGGCCGCCATCTTGACTTCTAGCCTAGGATCCTGAGGTTCTTCTGTCATCTCAGAGACTCCTCCAAAGAAGAACAAGGTGATTCTTGCAATCGGAAGACCATGCTTCTTCGCAACGTAAGAGTGAGACAGTTCGTGAATCAGGACGGACGCGAAGAGGATTACTGCTGAGGCGATCCCGATGCCCCAGTACGTTAAAGTGCTCAAGCCAGGATACTGACGCGGCATGTAACCATACGCCAGCGACCACGCAATTAGTATGAACACTAACCAAAGTGTGTAGTGGATTCTAACAGGTATGCCCATAATCTTTCCAAGTTTGACCGACAACTTCAAAGAAACCTTTTGGAGAACACTCGGCAACATCTACTTCAAAAATATGCCTAAGTGGCAGCCCTTTCACCCCGGAAGCTATTCTTCCCAGGCTCTAGATAGACGCGACCTGTTTATTTGTGAGATTACATTCGTTAACAGTCGGTGTCTCGTAATGAAGCTTTTCACAGTCGGCCCAGTTGCTTGCTACCCTGAAGTACTTGACGCAATGAGTCATCAAATGTACAGTCATCGAAGTAAGGAATATTTCGCGTTACATTACGAAACCGTTCGTCTGTTACAAGAGTTCATCTCGACAAAGAACGAGGTCTTTCTCTTCTCAAGCACTGGAACCGGATTCATGGAGGCCTCGGTTAGGAACTGTGTTAGGAAGAATATTCTTTGTTGCATAAATGGAAGTTTCGGAGAGCGATTTGCTGAAGTTGCGGAGGCTAACGACCTAAACGTTACCAAGTTGGCGCCTCCTCTCGGTGAGCCCATATCAGAGTCAGACCTAGACAACATGTTGTCTAAGAATCCGGATATTGAAGGAGTCGCGTTAACACACAATGAGACGAGCGTAGGGCTCATCAACCCATTAAGGGAACTTGTCGCCACTGTAAAGAAGCACGACAAGCTCGTCTTTGTAGATGCTGTGAGCTCCATGGGCGGGACGGAGATCAAGGTCGACGAGTTAGGTATCGATGTTTGCTTCTCGAGTTCACAAAAGTGCTTCGGTGTTCCACCGGGACTTGGAATTGGTAGTGTAAGTGAGAAAGCCTTGAACCTGTCAGCTAAGGCTTCGAACAAGGGATGGTATTTTGATTTCAAAGTTTGGGAGGAAGATCAGAAGAAGGGTCGCGGTACGCCGGTTACTCCTGCTATTCCGCAAATCGCGGGTCTGAACACGGCGCTTAAGATGATTGAAAGACGCGGGGGCAGAAATTGGTATTTCGACCTATACAAGGAACGAAACGAGAAGATAAGGCGGGGGATAGAAAAATATGGTCTGTCAACGTTCCCCAGAAAGGGCAGCGAAAGTCCCACCGTCAATTGCATCAATGCTCCGGAAGGAGTTGAGGGAGGAACCATTTACGAGAAGATGCGTGAAAGAGGGTTCGAATTAGCTGAAGGGTACGGGCCCTTGAAGAAGAAAACTTTCAGAATAGGGAACATGGGGTACATTGAGATGGGTGATATTGACCTCATGCTGGATGCACTTGGAAGTGTCATCTCATCACTGTGAAATGGCAACAGATTAGCCAAGAACCAATCCTCATGAAAGATTAATCTAGATCGAACAGGAGTAAGCTTCGCCTTCTAAAAGATAAGGTGCCATAGCTTGGCGATAAAGAACGGTGACTTCGTTTTAATTGACTACACGCTGAAAGTGAAAGAGACAGGGGAGACTGTTGGCACGACAGATGAGAAAGTTGCCAAGGAGCATAAATTGTATCGAGGAGAGGAACACTACGAACCCTACTTCGTGATTATAGGAGAGGGATGGGTTCCTAAGGGGTTAGATGAAGCATTAACAACTTTGGAAGTTGGAAAACCTAACACCATTGAACTTCCTCCAGCAAGGGCGTACGGCGTCCGAGATCCCAAGAAGGTTCGACTTGTGCCTCTTAGAAAATTCACAGCAGACGGAGTAACCCCGGCACCCGGACTTCAACTCAACATTGACGGGAAAACGGCACTGATTCGTGCAGTCGGAGCGGGTCGAGTTCAAGTCGACTACAATCACCCGTTCGCTGGCCGAACATTGATCTACGACGTAAGCATTCAAAAAATCATCGACCTCGATGAGGAGAAGATAAGAAACTTGCTTCATAAGAGACTTTCAACGGTAAGCCCGCAGAAGTTCCGAGTATTCCTTGATAACAGCAAACTTGAAGTTGAGATTCCGGAAGATGCATTTTTCTTGGAAGGTTTACAAGTAGAGAAGAGAACATTAACCGCCGACATAACGAAGTATCTGCCGAAGATTGAAACGA
>CAZAGP010000096.1:0-3521 GCA_964484575.1 uncultured Candidatus Bathyarchaeia archaeon
GCTCGTACGTGAAACGCGCAGACTGGTCTTCCCAAGTCTGGATATTGCAAGCATCAAACTGTCGCGTGGGCCAGCTCCAGCGTCCACTCCGACATATATTGCTGTCGCGAATCCCATGATGAGCGTTCCTAGGAGAAGATATGCGATTTGAAGCAGCACAAGCTGAGGAACTAGCGGAACATACGGCCTGAGAACATCTACCCACACGCCGATGAAGACTACGTTCGCTAACGTACCCCAACCTAACGGTTCCTTGAGAACAATATCAATTAGCACGACCAAGAAGGCAACCGCAATATTCGCTTCGCCTAGAGTAATTGGAAGATGATACGTAAGCGCCATTTGTAACACATCCCAAGAATCAAGGCCCAAAGTCGCCTGCACGATGACATCAATTGATAAGCCGAAGAGGAGAAACCCTATCTGGATGACGAGAAAGTCCCATGCGAATCGTCTCCAGCCCTTCCATTGAAACTTGAAGAACTCGTTGATCACATTAACACCTAGTTTAGCTGGAAACGCTTTTGCTGCTTAGTAAGGAGTTGAATATAACCAATGAAGAACTCTGCGATCGAGATTCGTGATAGAGACGCTCGTGATGAGGAATGGGTACGAGAGGTGCTAAAGAAATACTGGTACTCCACTAGAATAATCAGCAGAGGGCAGGCCCATGAAGCGGAAAGATTGCCAGGGCTGATCGCCCATCAGGGCGGTGTACGCGTCGGGCTCGTGTTGTATGAGCTGGTGGGAGATGAATGCGAAATTGTCTCCTTGAATAGCCTCACAGAAATCGCGGGTGTAGGATCACTTCTCGTTGACGCGGTCAAAGCCATTGCTATGAAATCTCAATGTAGACGGGTTTGGCTTGTAACAACCAATGACAATATGCAAGCCCTACGATTCTATCAGAGGAAAGGATTCTTACTCTCAGCCCTTCGTTTGAACGCGATTCAGCAGTCAAGGAGGATGAAACCTGAGATTCCGATTACTGGTCATGATGGTATCCCTATAAGAGATGAGATTGAACTTGAGATATCTCTGCGGTAGCATACTGTCAACGGAAGGGAAAGATGGTGGTAATCGTAGTCTGTGCGGCTGTGATTCGGAGAAGGAACAGGCTGCTAGTTACTCAGAGAAAACGTGATCAAACGAACCCGCTCACATGGGAATTTCCAGGTGGACAACTCGATAGAGGTGAAAGCAGAGAAACCTGTGTAAGGCGTGAGATCAGAGAGGAACTTGGTATTCGTGTTAGTTCGGCAAAGTATTATTGCACGCTCAAATGTCGCGTGAACGGAAAGAATTTCGTGATTCATTACTTCTTGTGCAGATTAGTTCCCGGCAGAATTAAGAAACTGGAGATTGAGAATTTCAAATGGATAGTTCCTGATCAATTTGATGGTCGAGTTCTCCTTCAGCCTGACAGGGAAGTGCTTCGAAGGCTGATGATTAACCACCCAATGTCTGGGAAATTCTAGAATTTGAAGAGGATTCTGTCGAAGTTGACGATTCTTCCGTCTTTGACTTGTACGCCTTCTTTTCTCAGAAGCTCAGCCTTTCTCTGCACAGTCTTCCCCGACATCTTCCCCGCGAAGCCGCCGATGGTTCCGTCGGATTTCACCACTCTGTGACATGGCACTCTGGGTGCGTAGGGATTGTTACGACAAGCATTTCCTACAGCTCTGTATGCTTTAGTGTCCAGCTTCTTCGCGATTAGGCGGTAAGTTGTGACTTTTCCTTTCGGAATCGTCGACATTAATTTCCATACTCTCTCAGAGAAACTCAATCGTTAACACACCGAATATACTCGTGTGGGCCGTTAAAAAGCCTGGAGTGTTATTCGGGTCGAAGTTCGATGAGAAGGAGCTTTGAGAGTGAGAACCAGTCTTCAATGGTCTCCTTGGAAGCCTTGCCGTAGTACTTCTCGTAGAGGGCGACTTTGCCTTCCCAGGCCTCTTCATCATTGTCGAGTAACCGTGTTCTCCCAGTGAAATGTCTCCCGCCGATCTCAAAGGAGACGTCACCGTGCTTTCTGATGTTCTTCATCCAATCAGTCTCTTCACCTTCATGGCTGAGGTATACTCTGCTCCTCTTTGCAGCAAACCATAGTTCTACGGTGTGCGGTTTCTTTGTGGTCCGACCCAGAGTGGTTACGTGAATAAGCTTCTCGTTGGAGACTTGAGCTAGGCTTTCAATGGACACTTCTTACCTGTATCTCCTTTTTTGGGCTTAGCGGAAACCATCTGAGTTCACTTAACAAGTCTTTTTCTGAGAAGGTTGACTGGTAAAGCTGTGAATATTAGAACGAAGCCAGCTATCCAGGCTAGGTGTATGAGGATCCCAATCTCTACCCGGCCAAGGACGAGTGGGCGAATTATTTCTACGAGATGATATAGCGGGCTAAGGAACGCGATTGTTCGCACGATTTGTGGTAGGTTATCTATCGGATAGAAGACGCCTGAGAATAGGAATAGCGGTGTAATGAAGAGTGTGAAGTAGAAGTTCACTTGATCTATGCTCTTCAGCAGTGAAGTGTATGTTAACCCGAGTGTCGCGAACATCCATCCTCCTAGAATTCCCATGAAGGGGACAAAGAGAGCGTACCAGGATCGTGTTAAGCCGAGCGCGGTTACGACGCAAAGCATTACGGTTGCGTAAATCGTGCTCCGAGTCACAGCCCACATCATTTCCCCCACCACTACGTCTTCGACCGTTACCGGCGTTGCCATCATTGCCTCGTAGACTCGGTCGAAATGAATCCTAACGAAGGTGTTGATTGTGGTTTCATAAGTTGCAGCGGTCATGATGGATGATGAGATTAAGCCTGGGGCGATGAATTGAATGTACGGTAAACCTTGCATTCGATTCACGTAGGCCCCTAGGCCAAATCCGAGTGCCATCAAGTAGATGAGAGGGTCCATTAGGTTTGAGACTATTGTTGACTTGTAAACGTACTTGTACACGCTAACTTCGCGTTGCCAGACGCGGAATGCTTGTTTGGGTGAGAAGCTGAAAGGCTTCAGCGGGTTCACTCGTTCAATCTCCTTCCCGTTAACTTCAGAAACACGTCCTCCAACCCGCTTCGCCGGACAATCGTGTAATCAGTGTTGACTGTTGCGTTCTTGATTAATTCGAGAAGTTGGTCGGCGCTGTCACTGTAGACTATGAGAAGATCTCTATAACTGTCATGCCCTTTGACGAGGTCCGTGTTCAAAGATAGTACCTTAGATTTCTCCTTCTCCGACAATCTGATCTCTAGAACTTCTCGTCCAATATGCTTCTGTACGAGGGCTTGGGGCGTGTCGTTTTCCACAATAAGACCTTGATCCATGATGGCTAGTCGATCGCACAATTGTTCGGCTTCGTCCATGTAATGTGTAGTGACTATTTGTGTTACGCCTCTCTTCTTCAATTCGAAGAGTTTGTCCCAGACTAGGTGTCGGGCTTGTGGGTCCAGTCCAGTGGTCGGTTCGTCCAAGATCATCAAATCCGGATTATTCATCATGGCTCTGGAAATGAGT
>CAZAGP010000097.1:0-3630 GCA_964484575.1 uncultured Candidatus Bathyarchaeia archaeon
GAGATGTCGTTCTTTCCCTTATAATGAGCGGAGAAAGCACAGCGAGTATCACTGGGCTAGTGCTAACTAGAAAAGTCGCATTTGCAACAGTCGTGACCTTGACTGCGAAAATGAATGTTACAAAGTGCAGACTCAACATTAGTCCTGAAATTATGACGAGACCGAAATTGCTCCTGCTCAGTTTCGTTAGGTTACGCGTCGAGTAAGCTAGAATTAGCATTCCAACTGCAGCGATGAAAAGACGATAGAAAGTTAACGAAAGAGGTGAGGCCTGTGTAGCAAATCTGATGAAAATTGCGCTAGTTCCAAAGGCGAATGCTGCAATAGTCAAAGAGGATATACCCTTAGACAATTCGAAGTCACCACAAGATGATCGGAGTAGGCTTCGCTATCATCACGTATCTAGAAGGATTGCGGCACGATCCGAATCTAAAGCTAACCGCTTAGTGTGTTGTAGATTTCGTATGTTCATGAACGAACTCCACAAGTTGTCTGATATTCTCCGGAGGCGTTTCCGGAAGAACTCCGTGACCTAGATTAAAGATGTACCCCGGTCGATTTCCTACTCTTGTCAAAATATCTGCTGTTTTAGTCCTGATCAAATCTTTTTCAGCCAATAGTACAACCGGGTCCAAGTTTCCTTGAATGGCTACGTCATATCCTAACTTTTGCCAAGCGACATCGATTGGTATGCGCCAGTCGACGCTGAAGACGTCTCCCCCAACCTGTCTTATCTCCTCTAGCAAGGCGGCTGTTCCCGTCGAAAAGTGAATGCGAGGAACCTCTCGGTCTTCAAGATAGCTGAATACCTGTTGTGAGTAGGGAAGTACGTATGTGTGATAATCTGCAGGACTTAAGCACCCAACCCAGCTGTCGAATATTTGAACGGCGTCTACGCCTGCGTTTACTTGCGCACTCAAGTAGGTTCCCATTGAGATGGACAGTTTGTCCATCAACAGGTGCCAGGTCTTAGGATTCTTGTACATTAATTTCTTCGTCTTGATGAAGTCCCTTGTCGCATGCCCTTCGATCAGATAACTTGCTAATGTGAAGGGTGCACCGCAGAATCCGATTAGCGGTACTCGAGATTCTAAAGATTTCTTTGTTGCAGAAATTGCTTCCATCACGTATGGAACACCGGAATGGTCCAGAGGGATCAATGAGTCCACGATTTGCGAGTTCAATGGAGTTGAAATTACCGGCCCGACGCCGTCTGCAATGTCGAATTTGACGCCCATGCCTTCAAGCGGTAGCATGATATCGGCAAATAGTATAGCTGCGTCGACACCTAGTATGTCGACTGGTAGTCTTGAGACCCCTGCGGCTAGTTCAGGATCTTTACAAATGTCGATAAGACTATACTTACTTCGAATCTTCCTATATTCCGGTAGAAAACGCCCTGCTTGACGCATGAACCAAACAGGAGCGGCATCTGATCTCTCTCTTCGACATGCTTTAATGAATCGGTCATTCAACTGTTGCCGCCCTGGGTATTTACAATCCGAAATCCATCTTTCGCAGCCCTAGAGCACAAGTCCAAGTCACTCCATGAGTGCGCGGCTGAGATGAAGATTGTCTCAAAGGCGGATGGTGGAAGGTAGATGCCGTGATTGAGCATTGAATGGAAGAAGATTCGATAGTTGTCTACACTTGACGACTTAGCCGACGAATAGTCAACTACTTCATGGTCGGTGAAGAACAGCCCTAACATCGACCCGACGCGGTTGATTCTTAATTTACATCCCTCCTCTTCAGCATCGTCTCTAAGTCGATTCTCGAGCTCGTCAGACTTCTTCTCAAGCTTTTGATAGAAATTGCGTTTCCCAAGTTCTTGTAATGTCGCGATGCCTGCTGCCATGGTTAATGGATTGCCTGACAGTGTCCCCGCCTGATAGACTGGTCCAATAGGGGCCACCTGGTCCATAATATCACTGCGCCCTCCATATGCGCCCACAGGAAGTCCGCCGCCGATTATTTTCCCGAGACAAGTAATATCTGGTTCAATTCCGAAAGCGGCTTGTGCTCCGCCGTATGATACTCGAAATCCAGTTATCACCTCATCAAAGATTAGTAATGAACCATATCGGGAGGTGACCGCACGGAGACCGTTGAGAAAGTCGTTTTTCGGCGGCACGACGCCCATATTAGCGGCAACAGGTTCGACTATGACTGCTGCAATTTCCTCTCCATGTTTCTCGAATATTCTTTTGGCAGCATCCAAATCGTTGTAGGGAGCAACAAGAGTGTCAGCGATTGCTCCTTCAGTAACTCCTGCGGAATCGACTACACCAAGCGTCGCCATGCCCGAACCTCCTTTTACGAGGAGCGAGTCGACGTGGCCGTGATAACAGCCCTCGAACTTCAAAATGCGCTTCCTCCCCGTGAAAGCACGGGCGACTCTCAAGGCTGACATTGATGCTTCGGTTCCTGAATTAACAAAGCGAATTTTCTCGACGGATCGTATTGCGTCCGTAATCAGTTCGGCAAGTTCAACTTCAAGACTAGTCGGTGCTCCGTAAGTTGTTCCTCTTGGTATACGCCTGTATAGTGCTTTCGTGGTACTCGGCAAAGCTGAGCCAAGAATTAGTGCTCCCCATGAGCAGACGAAGTCAATGTAGGAATTGCCATCCTCGTCTTCAATTCTTGATCCATGAGCTTTGCGAATGAATAGAGGAATTCCTCCAACAGCCTTGAACGCGCGGACTGGACTGTTCACTCCTCCAACCAGAGTTCTTGTCGCTCGTGCGTAGAGAATCTTGGAATTCTTGATCTTCAAGTTAAGTCACGGAATCATTAACCAAGTGTATCCAGGATCTCTCGGATACTGGTCTGAACGCAGGTGAAGATTGGCGTTTCTAGCTCTGTATACCTACTGGCTTCACTGCTTCGTAATTCCATTACAAGTTCTACGAAATCTGCAGGTTCATTCGTCTCGAAAGCTAGAATAAACTCTTGGTCATCAAGGCCGAAGGAGTACCCAGTATGAATTCTTACAGAGGGGTACTTGTGTCCAATCTTGAAATGTTGAGCCATCATTTTTGTTCGTTGTTCATGAGGCAGAAAATACCACTCGCGTTTCTTTATGAAGGGGTAAACGAAAAGGTATTTGGAACTTCCAGGCGCTTCAAAGTTCAGTCCATCTTGTCCAGCGTGCTGGTGATCTCCCAAATATTCTGATTTTCGGATGACGGCCAGATACGAATACGGCAGAATCAGATACTTCCCGAATTCTGATCTGAGTAAAGCTGACATGAACGATTGAAGTTCCTCTATCTGCGGGCTAATATTCCAGAGAAGGAAATCAGTGTCGCCTCGGAGACCCAGAAGGGAATATGATCTGAGGAGGTGGTCTTCCGCAAAATCCTTTACGAGACAGGCGAATTGCTCTTTCCCGAGCTTTCGCTGATTGGCGTCGAGGCGCTTCCATTGTAAATCGGTCTTGAAGAAGGTGTATTTTAGATATTCACGTCGACTTACAACTTGATCGGTGGATGATGTCGGTTGCTCTTTCACTCACTTTTCACCTGCAATTTTAACAATCGTAGTCGGAACATCATTTGAATCATCGTGAACATCCAAATTTCATAGCCTTTTGATCTCGTTGGCCATTGCCTCCACTAATGCGTCGAT
>CAZAGP010000098.1:0-4241 GCA_964484575.1 uncultured Candidatus Bathyarchaeia archaeon
TGGCTGAACCTTTGAAGCCAGTCTTAGCTTGAGCGTAGGCTGCTGAAGCCATTGCAATCGAGGCTGCCGCTCCAGCAATTATTCCCGCTAAGCCAGCGAGTTCAGTGGAATCATAGATTCCCAAAGATCCGGCGTGAATACCAGCGATCTCCACGAGCGCGTCAGCTAGACCTAGAACTATGAATGAGATGTACTTGATATGCGGCTCATCAAACTGGTCTGCGAATTCCCTTTCATGCTCCTCTTCATCCGCAATAATCTCCCGCAGCATAGCCTGATCTTCAGCCGGCACGAGGTGAGCGGCTTCCTTGTATTTCTTGATCACATCTGCTTCCGTCCTTTCTAGGAATTTGAAGGCGAAAGTAACTCCCAGAAGGGCACGCACCAACACCATGAGGTAGAGTTTGATCTTGTTAACCGTCACTTTACGCTCTGGACAGAACTTAATCCAAAACTGGTAGTGTCTCAGTTCCATTTCAGCAAGACGAGTGAGGGTTTTCTTGAACTCTGGTTTTCCTATCTTGAGTTCTGAGAATTTCTTGTAAATTGCATACTCATTCAGCTCATCAACTGCTCCTATATGTGCAGCGTCAACCAATTGCTGTCTTATCTGCTCTGACATTCTATGAACCAGACCTAATTATCGAATCTGCGTTTGATAAACCTGGAGCAGTAACGTTCAAAAACGCTGCAGAGGCCGTAGTGCATCTTAATAATTCATTTTCAGCTCTACCATGACGCTGTCCTGTTCTCTCCGAGTTGTAAAGCCGAGTTTCTCGCAGAGTCTTATCATAGCCATATTGCCGGACATTATGACGCCATAGATGCCTTCCACGTCTTTATCTCTTGCAAACTCGATAAGCATATCAACTAGTTTGGTTCCTAACCCCTTCCCCTGGTACTTGTCGGCGATTACTACTGCGAACTCTCCATGTTTCTTATTAGGGTCCAGAATTAGCCGGCTTACTCCAATTTCGATTCTTCGAGGCCGTTCGCCCTCCATGTCAGTCGTTTCAGCAATGAACGCCATCTCCCTATCGTAATCAATGTTGCAGAACCTAACGAGGGCATCATGTGGTAGGTCCTTGATGATTTGAAAAAATCTGTAGCGGCTCGTCTCTGTTGATAATCCTTTGATGAATTCCAACTCCATGGGTTCATCCTCAGGTCTAATCGGTCGGAGAATAACCTCATTTCCGTCCTTCAATCTCCAAGGCGTAACATACTTTGATGGGTAGGGCATCGTTACAAGGTGAGGGTAACTCTCAGGCTTTCTGCCCGTAACTGTAGGGTCAATAATTATCCTGGCATCAATTGCCCAGAGCTTACCCTCGGAAACAGCTAGCGGATTAATGTCCATCTCGGCAATCTCAGGCAAATCCACGATCATGTTCGAGAATCTGACCATGATCTCTTCAAGTGACTTCAAGTCGATGGGAGGCTTATTTCTAAGGCCTTTTGAGAGTGCTTGGTAAATTCTGGTCTCTTCCAGAATGCGTCTGGAGAGGGTTTGATTGAGTGGTGGAAGGCCTACTGAGAAGTCTTTGAACAGTTCGACGCCAATTCCTCCAGAGCCAAAAAGTATGACTGCGCCGAAGTCACGGTCCTTCTTTGATCCTACGATTAGCTCGTAATCAATCTTCTTGAGCATTTTCTGAACATAGACGCCGTCAATTTTCGCTTCAGGCTTAGCTTTCCTTGTCTTCTCCACAAGTGACTTGTATTGTTCTCTAAGACTGTCAGAGTTATCTATTCCTGGCACTACGCCTCCGAAATCTGTCTTGTGCAGGATATCTTGAGATGCAATCTTCAAAACCACAGGATAACCGATTTCGGAGGCTATCATGGCTGCTTGGTCCGCGTCTTTGGCGAGTTTTCCTTTAACTCTTGGAATATTATACGCGTCAAGGAATCGATCCACGTCTGCTTGTGTTAACGCGGTCCTCCCGCTTTCTCTTGTTTTTCGAATTATAATTTTGAGATGATTCTTTGGCGGCGCGAGATCTACGGGGAGTTCCTGCGGAGTTTGATAGAGGAGGTCAAGGTTCCGGCGGTACTGGTACATGTACATGTAAGTTCTGAGTGCATCTTCAGGAGTCGAGTAGGTTGGAATGTCGTTCGAACGGAATATCTGTCTTGCCTCTCTTACACTATCCTCACCCATCCAGACGGTAAGTAACGGTTTTCGCCTATTCTCTGCCAGTTTAGTGATTGCTTGAGCCACCTCAGTGGGTGGTGTCACTCCTTGTGGGGTATAGATCACTAAAAGTCCGTCCACGTTCGGATCACTCATGACTGTTGAAACCGCCATCTCGTACTTTTTCACGTCAGCATCCCCGAGCACATCTACAGGGTTACCGTGACTCCAGTATGGAGGCAGGTTGGCGTTCAGTGTCTGTATAGACTTGTCAGAGAGTTCAGCAAGCTGGCCATGATGGTCAACTATAGCGTCTGCTGCAAGAACTGCGGGGCCTCCTGCGTTTGTGACAACGCCCACCCTGGGCCCTGCGGGTAGAAGTCTTGATTCCAGAACTTCAGCGCAGTTGAAGAGGTCAGCGATCTCATCAACTCGTACCACGCCTGCGCGTTTGAATGCTGCTTCGTAGACAACGTAATCACCTGCCAGCGCTCCCGTGTGGGATGATGCGGCTTTCGCTCCGGCGGCGTGCTTGCCAGCTTTCAGGACGATGATGGGCTTCGTTCTAGCGAAACCTTTCGCTGCGCTCATGAATTTTCGTGCCGAATGCACGTCTTCCATGTAGATGATGATACTTCGAGTGTTGGGGTCTTCTCCTAGGTAATCGATCATGTCTCCGTACCCAACATCAAGGGTCGAGCCTAGTGACGCAAACATGCTAAAGCCGATGCGGTTGCTGATTGCCCAGTTAAGAATTGCGGAACCAAGTGCGCCACTTTGCGAGATGAAGGCGATTTGACCTGGAGCTGGATCGTCACGTAGGAAAGTTGCGTTAAGAGCGATGTGTGGACGTAGTATACCCACACAATTTGGTCCAAGAATACGAATCTGATGCTTTAATTGAACCGTCCTAATCGCGTCCTCCAGTTTTGCCCCTTCTGCTCCAATCTCCTTGAACCCTGCTGAAAGTACCACGACTCCATCAACGCCAGCCTTTGCGCACTCCTCAACTATTCCGGGGACGGTCTTTGCGGGGGTTGCAATAACCGCAAGGTCCACATGGCTTGGAATTTTCGCTATGTCCGGATAGCATTTTAAACCCATGATCGTAGTTCGATTCGGATTTACCGGGTATATTGTCCTCTTTTCTTTTCCCTGCATAAGGTTCTTCATTAGTGCTTGACCGACGGAGCCCTCTGCTTCAGACGCGCCTATTGCTGCAACCGTCTTTGGGCTTAGCATTCTCTCAATTGTTCCCATGGTTGCGCACTTTTCAATCGTCCTCGCCGATTACCGAGAAATAACACGCGCGCATGGGTCTCCTATGCGGAAATCTACAGTCGAGAGACTTCCTACGGCTGATGTTGTCGAGTTGCCGTGTTCCCTGCTCTAATTTACTCTGTCAGGGGATGGGTTAGGGTTATCGAGATTGGTTGGTGTAATTGAACCGTTCCTGGGAAGTTTCAGCTGGAGGATACCGGAATAGTTCACGGCTTCTCCGTTATCTATCCTAACATAGTCGCCTTTCTGAACGGGTCTCGCCAGGTTCCTGTAATTATACCTCACAAATGTCCTGCCGGATTCGTCATCAATAACAAGCATGAACTGGTTCATGTCAACAATCTTGCCTTCTATGTGGATGTTTCTCATCCCGTTCCGTATCTCGTCTATTCGCGTCTCCATCACCTATTATTGTGTGGAAGTGCTCTCCGCAGAACCGGTCTAGCCTACCAGATTCGGTGTAGTGTTATGTAATCTTCTCGGTTTCGAGTTAATGCCAGGCGATCGCCATTGGGAGAGTATACCTTTAATTACGCAAACCGATATGTGAGCATCTTGGTACGCTGCGGATTCTACTTCTGAGTATTATCTGGCGCGTAACTAAACGTAAGAGTGGTGTTAGAGTATGAGTCAAGAAGGAATGGGCGGTCGAACAATGTACAAAGTAACTTGTTCTGAATGCGGCGCCGAGACTGAAGTACCGTTCAAGCCTACGCAAGGTCGCCCAGTCTATTGTCGGAGCTGCTACCAGAAACATAGACGATACTAGGTTTCGGTAGTCAACCTCCATATTGCCCTCTATTTCCCATTTTATCTTCCTTTT
>CAZAGP010000099.1:0-5024 GCA_964484575.1 uncultured Candidatus Bathyarchaeia archaeon
CGATTATTGCAGGAAACCGAGCACTGGAGCCACTCGGGACTGCAACAGGGAGGGCCCGGAAGGAGCAGTCATGGCAGCGACAGTTTGGAAAGGATATCTGAGTTTCGGTCTGGTCTTGATTCCGGTCCGGCTTTATCGTGCGGCCAGGGCCGAGAAGGTCAGCTTCCGGCAGTTGCACCGCACTGCCGTGCCGCAGGACCAGACACGCGAGCCTACTTCGATTGCAGGCCCAATTCCCATTCGGCCAACTCAACGGGAGGGCATCGGAGCGATCCACGAAATCGAACACGACACAGCGCATAGTGCACCGTTGGAGCCGATTGTGGCGCCTGTACACAACACGCTGATCTCGGCCGGACACGACCAGCCCATCCCGCGCTCCGAAATAGTCAAGGGCTACGAGTACCGCCCTGATGAGTACGTCCTGGTGAGTGAGGAAGAATTTAGGCGCATTACCCCGCCCACCTCCAGCGAGATGCAGATCCTGGAGTTTGTCCAGCTGCGGGAAATTGATCCCGTCTACTTCGAGACCTCGTACTACGTCGCTCCGGAGCGAGCGGGCGAGAAGCCTTACGCCCTTCTCTATGCGGCCCTCCGGAAGACCGGCTACGTGGCTCTCGCGCAGATTGCCATGTATCGTCGCGAACACATGGCGGTCATCCGGGCGGGTGATCGCGGGATCCTGATGCATACGATGTTCTACGCGAACGAGGTCCGCAAAGAGCAGAAGTTCAAAGCCGATCGTGCGTTAGTGTCCGGCAAGGAACTCGATCTCGCCGTCAAATTGATCGAGGCCCTGGCAACCAAGTTTGAGCCGGGGAAGTTCAAAGACAAGTACCGCGAGCAAGTGGAAGCGCTCATTGCGGCCAAGATCCAGGGGCGAGAAGTGGTATCCGGGCGGGCTGAGCCTGCGCCAGCCGCCCCGGTTATTGACATCATGGAAGCGCTGCAGAAGAGCCTCGCGGCAACACGTAAGCCCGTGGCGCGGGCAAAAGAGGTGTCGAGCGAGGCCAAATCGCAACGACGTACACCTAAACGCCAAGCCAAGCAAAGTTGAGGGATCGGGGCGCTACGATTCCGTTTCGACGGCGTGCGGACAGCTCACCGGGATGGCTCCGGGCATAAGCGAAACTCCTCACCGCGCGTCACCGTTCACTTCCCGGTATGCGCCAGGTGCCAGTTCAACCGTCACGTTGGGATCGGCCAAGCCTGCCGCTTTCTTCAGCAGGAAACACCAGGCTTCGGGTTCATTGTCGGTGAGATTGCGGATGTCGTACTGGTGATGCACATTCATTTCGAGCGTGTTCTGCGAATTGCCCCCGGAGGTCACTTCGTTTCTCTGCCCCAGCCGGTTCTTGCCCAGCCAGATGTTCATCGGGATGCTGCCATTCATAGCGGTGCGGTACTGGCGCCGCCGCAGGGAAGCATTCCCCTCACAGAACGCTTTTTTATAGATCTGTGCAAACTGGGGATTGCGCATGAGGGTGTCGGGATGGACTCCGACGACGTAGGCGGTCTCTTTGACTGTGCTCCCGCGTTGAGCCAAGCGCGCTACCACGGTCCAGTCGATCGGCTTGTACTTCGGTCCAGGCCGGTGCGGGTTGTCTTCCCGCGGGTGTGCGTCCTTGCGCAGGAGTTTGGCTTGGAGGGGCTGGCGTCCGCTGGCTTTGAACAGCGTGGTGCTCCGTCCGTCGGGTTTGCCGGACTTGGTGATGCGTCGGTTCAGTCGGGACATTTCAAACTCTCAGTGGACTGGGGTGTGTTGCTACCATAGCGCGCCGCAACACCAGCGGCGGTCATCTTTTTGGTTTCGGGGTTGCTTCCGGCAATCGCGCTTACGTGGCGAACCCGGTTTTGCAGGCATATTTGTTGACACACCCAAATTATATGGAGCGACGAAGTGAAACTAATTGGCTTGGCTAAATCGTTGCGGATGATCCTCACCGGAAACCTCCTATGGCTTAAGACCTGTCCCCCCTGGATGGCACCGGATGCCTCCCATTTGCGCTCCAGACACGCCCAAATCAATTTTCGGCACCGGGGTGGTAGGTCTGTGTTGTACCGGTCAAATTGTCCTAGCGCCTCTAAAGCAGCATCCCGGCGTGCGCGCTTGTAGTAGCAGTCTTCGCAGCGGCGGTTCCGGAATCGGCGATGCACCCTGCCGTACAGATCACAGACCGGGTTCGAGCACTCGACGCAGAGCCCCCCTGGAGGATGTGGCGGTGCTGGTAATTCTTCAGAGCAAGTACGCGGGCTCGTTCCTCGGGATAAATGCGTCTGGCACGGTTCCGTTCCCGCAGCGCCTCACGCATCTGCTTCCCCCAATCTGATGCCCAGAGTGTTTTCATGCGGAGGGATTGAGCACGCTTGCGTTCGCCTGTGTAGCTCGCTGAAACACTGGCGGCGATCACCTTTCTCGTTTCGGGGCTGTGGCAGCGGTTATGCATCGGTCAAACGTTCTTCCGAAAATGAAGTGCTGGTGTCGTAGTCATCTACCCCGCGTAGTGTGCGAGGTAGATGTTGAGCCAGGATCTTCCCAACTATCCAGATTCCTGGCACTTCTCCCTGCCCAGCCATCTCTTTCGCTTTCCCAGTGTTCTGGACGTTAAAAAAAAGCGAAGCGTTGACGGCGAAGCCGTCGCGGGTACGAGCGCCTGCTCGTGCGAACGAAGTGAGCAGGAGCATGGTGAGAGTACCCGCCTCCACCGTGGATGCCCCAAGTGTGTAATAAGTTTGCATTTCATCCGCATAAACATTGGTCCAAAGTGACCTTTTGAAGTGTAATGCGGAGTGTAATGGCATCTGGCTCCATATTGAAGAGAAACACTGGAAGTCCGTGGAGATCCGCTGGTAGTGTAATGGATTCGGTACATTACAGTTCTCATTATATCGAACATAAGAACAAAGAAACCTGTTTTCAACGAGATAGAAAGAAGCATTACAGTGTAAGACATATAGGCCGACAAAGGATCAGAATTCGCAGCTGTAACTCCCGTCCGAATGTATGGTCACCAGAGGCGGTACATGTCTCCGCATCCGATTAAGCGTGACCCGTACGAGATTCTTTCCGGCGTGAGTATTCATCCCGATGCTGGCGGCGATCTGCTGGGGACAAAGCCTATCCTGGTCAGCTAAGCAGCGCAAAATTCGTTTTTGCATGGTGGCGTGATCCGGGACTTGTTCGTCAGGTTCTTTCTCCCTACCCGTAAGTCCGCCCTTAGTCAACTCTCGGATGAATACGCGCTCGTGAGCGCCCATTCTCCGGCCACCAATCCAAAGTCGGCGCTCGCCATTACATCTCTCTAGAATCCACAGACCTGTGACCGGGGCTAGTTGCCCCATGTCGCCTGATATCTTATTTCGGATGTCGCCGCCCTCCCTCTTGTTGCAGTGCATGCTCAGAACGATCGCAACGTTGTACCGTTCAGCGAGTTTCTTGATGCTGTTGATTTCCGCATAGCTCTCCTTTGTCAGACTGTAATCGTTGCCGCGGTGTTGCCTCAAAGAGCAGATGGCCCAAAATGTGTCGATGATGCACACCGCATATGGCTTGCGGCTGCCATCAGGTTCTTTATGACCCTTCTTGAGGCGCTCTTCGAGCCAGGAGAGAAAATTGGGCATGCGCGGAATCTCCACAAGGCCGCCCGACTCATCTTTGCTGTCAGAATACAACCGGTCCACCCGGTTGAGGGCATTGATCCAGACTTTGGTTCTCCAGTGCGCGGGGTCGCCAAGAATGGCGTCGCCACTCACCCAGCGCAGTTTCTGTTGGAACTCCTGCCTGGTATCCTCAGCGCTGATGTACAGCACCGGACCGGAACAGGTTGCGTGCTCTTCCAAGAACAGCAGTTCCGGATTGGCCACCGCTAGCAGCCCGAGGTGAAACTGGGCGTTTTCATGCCGCGGCAGAAGAGCATTGAGCGGTCCCCGCGCAAGCCATCCGACCGCTGACTATCCTGAAGAGCGCTGTCGATCGCGCCACGAGCCGAAATAAGGCGCGGAAACTTGAAAAAGCAGCCCGCACCCGGCCCTGAAAACTTCGCGGCGTGCCTTTGCCGAATAGCTGGCGCATCAGCAATCCCAGATTGGCCGCTCCCGAGTGCACCACCAGCCGTTTGAGAATGTTCTCCCGCCCGCGCAAGTGCACGCGGCGCATCCCGCCGCGATCATATAAATGTTGATTCCAACGCTCCAGCTTCTCGCCGCGCAGCCGCAGCAGCCGGAGACCTCGCGGTCCGTGAATACGCCGCCGATTGGCATAGACCGCTTGCTGTTCCCGCTTTTGCTCGGGCCACCGCTGTCTTCCGCGATTTGGTTCCGAGCAATACGTGCGCACGCCCCAGTCGGCCAGATCGCTCACCACTTGACGGCTGTGATAACCCTTGTCGGTGACCACCTCCCGCGGCCCCTCCGCGCTCACCTGCTTCACCGCTTGGCCGTCCTCGGCATCCGCGACCACGGCCGTGATGCGCTCACCGGCTTCCGCTACCGTCTCCGGAAGGGTCGCTGTGTCTCCTGCATCGGCGCCACGCAGCGTGACGGCGACAATCGCTCCGGTCTCCATGTCCACGGCGTGCTCGGCCTTGTGGGCCAAGTGCGTGCGCCCGTCTTTCATCTTGGTGATGCGCGCATCGGGATCGTGCGGATGGGTCCAGTCATCATTCGATCCCTTCTTGGCACGCTTGCGATCCAGCTTGGCTAACTGCTCCCGAGTCGGCGTTTCGATGCCGCTTTCTTTCGCCAGCCGTGTAAGGAACTCTTCGTAACGCTCTCCGGTATCGCGCCGCACGATAGATCGAAGCGCTGCGTTAGCTTCCAACGTCGTGGCGTCCACACCGATCGTGGTCCCCTTCAGCAGCTTATTTTCGGCCAGCACCGCCAGTACCCACTGGAACACCGCCTGGTGTGTTTCCACGTCCATCAGCCGCCGGGTTCGCGATATGGTCGAGTGATCCGGCACGCTCTCATCCAGCGCGATGCGCACGAAAGACCGGATCGACAGGCTGTCGCCGGCTCGCCACGCG
>CAZAGP010000100.1:0-3196 GCA_964484575.1 uncultured Candidatus Bathyarchaeia archaeon
ATGCAGTGGTTCGAAGCTACTTCTTTCAGAGGGAACATTCAGGATGGGAAGATAGGTCAATTCCAAGTCGTTGTTAAAATCGGGTTCAAGGTGGAGCGTTAGTCCCTAAGCTCCTCCTGCTCCCAAAGGGTAATACGTATAGGTTCTCCAGACTTTTTGTTTGTTAACGCGTCTTCAATTCGGATTCAATAGACTGCGACAGCTAAACACCGATAATTGCAACCAGTCGCACGATGTAAATACTCAACAGAATTATGCCGCCGGTGGCGTCGTAAGTGATATCGGATACAATTCCGAAGCCATCCGATTCCAAGTTCGACCTTTTAGCTTACCACATGCTCACGCACACGTTGATAACCACGTTCCACAGAAGACTGATGGATATTACAACAAGACGCTTCGCCGACGAGTTCATGATGAATACTGCCGCACAAGTCGTGAAGAACCTGATCGGCGAATCTTCAAAACCTATTGAAGAAATTCAGAACATTATCGGAAAATACGGCTACCAGATTGACGAAAGTCATGAGGATGAGCACTCCAGATGGATCGTAAAATGCCCATTCGCGCAGAAAGTACACCCGAAACTCTCCTTAAACGACGCGATCTGCCCAATCTCCCTCCTAATCCTAGGTGCAGTCCACCTCCAACAACAAAACTCCACAATGTTACAACATGCACTTGACCGTGATGGCTCCCAGTTCGAGATCAAGTACAAGGAATAAACCAAGCAACATCAAAGCGCATAATTCGCAAACTTGCAGAGACACGTCTGATTTGCAAATGACCTCCACGCAAGAGAGAAAATGAAATGGGAATAGAGTTGGTTACGTGGATTTCCGTTCCACTTCAGGAACCTTACGGTATCTGCCGAAAAAACAAGTAAGAAGAAGGCTCACTCAATTGTGAGCCTCCCCCGTCCTCGTTGATACTATGTTTGTTCACCTGAAATAGTTGAAGGTCCTATTTTGAAGGCCGCTTGCCGAGTTCGCTGTCAATCACGAGCAAGGCTGCCGTAGAGTCACCGACCAGTTTCATCTTGCTTACGATTTCGCTAGCGTTCATTTCTTCCTCGACCTGTTCATTCACGAACCATTGAAGGAAGACTTCCGTCGCATGGTCTGCTTCACTTCGAGCCAAGTCCGCGAGTTCAGAGATATATTTGGTAACTTTCTGCTCATGCTTGTACGCGTCCTCGAAGACTATAGCATGATTCTTCCATTTACTGGGCGGAGCATCGATCTGGCTTAAGGCTGGACGTGCTCCCCTTTGCGCCATATAGTCGTAGAATTTCATACCGTGACCTAATTCTTCTTTAGCTTGAATTCGCAGCCAGTGAGCAAATCCCTTCAGATTATTCGATTCGAAGTGTGCACTCATAGAGAGGTACAAGTACGCTGAGTAGAATTCCTTATTCATTTGGGTATTGAGCGCATCCTCAACTTTCTTTCCTAGCACGATAATTCATCCCAGTTACAGTAAAGACTGAATCTATTTAAGACCAATTATCACCTAATAATAATCCACGGCTGTCGCCTTCCGGTCTGAGCTGATGCCGAATCGTCAAGGGCTATTCAGCCTCTGAGACGAAGAAAACTCCTTTACTTTCCTGCTGAAATTCCCGACAGGGCAGTAGGCTCATGTTTCAACGCCTTACCGAGAATGCCCCGTACCCGAGTTAGTGGACGCGCCGTCCAGATGCCCCCTACCGCACTTGATATGTCTGCTGATATCGCTCCCCATCCCCCAGCATGGCTCTCTCCTAATGTTTCGTTAACAGCAGTTTCATCTCTCTTGAAGACTCCAACCGCATACTCACTGATTCGAAAGAACTGCGCACGAGGTGTCGGCTTAAGATCAACCGTACACGGCCTACCTCTCACCTTGAACGCGATCCCTTTGGCCCAGCGAATTCCAGGCTGAACGGGAGGATCGCTCACCTTCTCTGCGATAGAAACACACGCTGATACTTGGCTTGTCTGCAATATCGCGCAGGGTACCCCAAAAACGAGAGACAGCTCATCAGCTATTTCAGAACGATTCACCTTTGGAGTTTGCACGACGAAGTTGCCCGTTGCGTGGTGAAAATCAACTAGCCTTGTTGGTGATCTAAGCAATGACAGTTTCTGGTTACTAGCAGGAATGTATTCGTCCATAGTAATCTTGCGAGCAGAAAAACCTCCAGAGCCAGCTGCGAAAACTATGAAAATCCCCAACTACTCGCTCTCCAAAGGCAGGGCCATACTACTCATCTAGGAATATGAAGTCACCCTACACTCAATGATACCTCACGATTAGAATGAGAATCAAAGGTTGACCTATCAACGTTGGGAATACTCGATATTCCTTTAGTGAGAGTAAAATTGCTTAAACTCATGAGCCTAAACGAAACCATGAAATGACCAAGAATTCATAGTTTCGTCAATTCTCTTCAAATGGGGGGCAAACCATGGGATTCAAAGCGGTTCTCTTCGATCTTGATGGAACTCTGCTCAACACACTTGACGACCTAGCGGATTCCATGAACGCTGCGCTGAAGCAGTTCGGTTTTCCAAGCCACCCAGTGGACAATTACAGGTACCTTATTGGCGATGGACTTAGGAACCTCGTGTTACGCGCGCTGCCGGAACACGATCATGACGAAGCGACGATCAGTCAGATTACCATGGCTCAACGCGAGGAATACGCCCGTAACTGGGCAAACAAGACTCTACCCTACGAAGGTGTGCCCGAACTTCTTGACGCCTTACAAGAGCGAGGAATCGCCACGTGCATTTTGTCAAATAAGCCAGATGACTTCACACGCGTCATAGTCCAAAAATTCCTATCAAAATGGAAGTTTGATGCTGTTCGAGGACAGAACAAGGATACTCCAATCAAGCCTGACCCGTCAGGAGCAGTTCAAATCGCGCTAGACCTTCAACTGTCAACCAGCGACTTTCTCTACGTAGGTGACTCCAATACCGATATGGAAACCGCTAACGCAGCTGGAATGTTCCCCGTGGGCGTTCTCTGGGGCTTTCGGAAGAAGGACGAATTGATTAGCGCAGGGGCTAAAGTGCTCATCGAACGGCCAACAGACCTCTGGAGTCTCTTCTGGATCGCCAAGCCCGGGAGCGGGCGAGAAAGGGAGGATAGAGTCAGAAGCGCCTAGGCACGGCCTGAAATCGCAATTACCCCCTATATCTCCTACCTG
>CAZAGP010000101.1:0-2626 GCA_964484575.1 uncultured Candidatus Bathyarchaeia archaeon
CTCGACCCATCTCAGACGGCTAAGAACATCATTTATTCTGAGGCCTTCAACTCAGATCACCAAATCTTGTTGCTTGAAAAGGCGGATAAGGTCATACAGGAGAACGCCGTTAAACTGATAATTCTCGATTCCCTCACGTCACACTTTCGAAGCGAATATCTCGGTAGAGAAATGCTGGCGGAGCGACAGCAAAAATTGAATAGCCATCTACATAGACTCGTCAGACTTGCACGGGCGTTCAACGCATGCGCAGTAGTCACGAACCAAGTTATGGCAAAGCCAGATCAATTCTTCGCAATGGCAGTCGAAGCCGTGGGGGGACACATCGTCTCCCATACGAGTCACACTCGAGCCTTCCTGAGGCGCACTGCGGGTGGCCCTGTGCGGATCTGCCGCCTCGTATCGAGCCCATATCTTCCCGAAGGGGAACGCATCTTCAAGATAACCGAAGAAGGGATTAAAGATATCACGGAAGAAGATGAAATCAAACGAAGACGATAGAGACAAGCCCCGCCATGAACAGATTGGCGGATTAGACACATTTTTTCAGGCAGTAATCGAGAGGCGTATAGCGGACGCTGAGAAAGAACTCGACTCAGTTCGTGCGTCGACTCCTGCAACTGAAACGGCTAAAGGGAACATGAAAGCGTGTGAGGGACTTCTCTTGACCGCTAAGGCAAATTCCGATAAATACCTTTACTTGTCAAAAGTGGAGATGACCCAGAAGCAGCTCAAGATGCTTCGGAAGGAGTTTGCGGCTCAAGCAGCTAATTCGCATCACGCTGACTACGACAGAGGGTACTTTCAAGTCCTTGAGAGTTATGTGAAGAAGCTTGAACAGGCTGGGCCACAGTCGGACCATCAACCGGATAATAACAGAACAAACGGGAACAAACCCTAATGTCCCCACAGAGTGTTCAGCACGACTGACACTACCACCCACACCATAATGAAGGTGCCTCCACCTAAAGTAACATCGCGACGCTTACCTTTCAATTCAGTCTCCCCCATATGAAAGGCATGCCGGACAATGAGTATTGAAAGGAGATAAAACCCTAGAGCCAAAGCGATTCCGACCACAAGCGCCAAGTCTCCCAGAGCAGGATTAGTTTGACTTACGTGCAGGTAGCTATTTGTAAATCCTGCAGCGATTGCCATGAAAAACCGAGTCCAGTAAACGACTGAAGTAGGTTTGATCCTTGATGTGGTCGGTAGAGAATTCCCATGTTTTCCTGCGATGGGTTGAGAGGCACTCACTGATGGCACAATCCGCGTGTCAAGCTTATTTCGCCTCTCTAGATAACCATTGCCCGCGAATTTCTGACTCCCCGCAAAGGTCTTAAGGACTATGACGAGACTTGAATATGAGCTAAAATGCCCACGCGGTCCAGTCAGGCTCCTGAAGTTAAAGTCGAAGACGTAATGTCCGCTCCAGTAGTAACAATCAAGGAGACAGACTCGGTCCTTACTGCTGCGAAATTGATGAAGAAGCACAAGATCGGCTGCGTTGTAGTGGTGGATAAAACTGGCAAACCTCACGGTCTCATAACTGAACGAGATGTGGTTAGAAGAGTGACAGCACTCGACCTTTTACCAAGTAAAGTACAGGCAGGAAAATCCATGACAAAGCCAGCGGTGACAGTAGCACCATCCGCCAACGTGACTGAAGCCGCTAAGAAGATGCGGGAAGTCAAGATCAGACGGTTGATTGTCGTCGAGGGCAACAAACTGAAAGGCATCGTCACGAGCAACGACATTGTAGATATAACACCAGCTTTGATAGACGTTATCGCGGAAAAGTCGCAGATTACGCCAGTCTCAAAGGTGAAGGAGACCGAAGAACTTTCCGGATACTGTGACAGGTGCGGCTCATGGGCTGATGAGCTCAAACCTCGCGACGGTCAATTTATGTGTGATGAGTGTCTGGGTGAATCCGGAGAACCGGAAGAGGAATCGGAAGACGAACTGTAAGGACATCTTCCGGCGCAAGCGGGAAAGCTATGCCCTCCATTCTCATTGAATCCGCAAGACTAATTGTAAATGACCGGCTAACAACCGCTCATCTTCTCTTGGAAGATGGAGTTATCAGACGAATAAGTAAGCACAAACCATCTGCTCGCGCTGACGAAACAATTCGCGCGAACAAACTCATTGCGCTTCCAGGACTAATCGACGCTCATGTTCACCTACGAGACATGCAGTTAGAATACAAAGAAACTTTCCAAACCGGAACACAAGCCGCCGCCGCAGGCGGCTACACAACCATCATCGACATGCCGAATACGCAACCCCCAACCAGTAACGCCCAAAGACTCGCTGAGAAAATGGCAAAGGCCAAGGCAAGCATCTTTACAAATGTCGCCTTTCAAGGCGCACTCGTCCCTGAATTAGATGAAGTTATCAGAATGAAAAAGCAGGGCGCAGTAGCGTTCAAACTGTACCTGAACAAATCCCTCGAGACATTCAATTCATCGGACGAGCGAGCAATACGACTTGCATTACAATCAATCAAACTTTCGAATTCACTGATCACCGTACATGCCGAGGACGGTGACGCAATTAACAATATTCAAGCTGCGAGCCTAGCATCAGGCAAAATAGGCATCAAAGACTTTCTTAGAGCTCA
>CAZAGP010000102.1:0-4620 GCA_964484575.1 uncultured Candidatus Bathyarchaeia archaeon
GGAAGATCCCGCACGATCATTCTGATTGTTTCACCGTCCAGTTTGGCAATCTTTGAAACTATTTCCAAATCGTGCTCGTTGGAGAAGTTGAAGAGGAAAATATTGTCTGCTTGTCGGTAGATTCCTGCCTCGATCGTATCAGGTTGGTTTGTGATGAATGTGGCAAAGAGTCCCAGATGTCTCATTCGCGTGACGATGTCATCCCAATACGTTTCTCGCAGATACAGGTGCGCTTCCTCAGCAAACAGGAACAGTGCCTTGAGTCTGTGTGCTGATAGGAGGTCAGTTAGCTTGTTGATGAACAATTCAACAGTTATTCGGCGTAATGTGGATGGTTGGTTCTTCATGTTTATGATGAGAGCTATCCCATAGCCATGTGTGCGGAATAGTTCATCAAGGCTCAGGGCAGCTTTATGATCGTTAGTAAAGATGCCTGAATCATCAAGCGTGTTGAATCTGGCTTGCAGTGCATCCTTAATGCTTTCATGGCATTCGAAATTCGCAATCGCGGTGCCCAGCGAGTCCATTGTTAATGTATTCTGCCGTTCGAGCTGGCGCCATATTCTGGCGAAGACACGTGACGAGTTGTCTGGTAACGAGAGGGCGTGGACTAAGATGCCCAGAAATGTGCCAAGTCCAATTTCAGTTAAGGAAAATTTCAAATTGACTCCTGGAATTAATGGAACTATCTTTGTGGAGAACTCTTTTGAGCCGTTCGCGTGTCCTAAATTCACGTATTCTCCGTTAACATCGAGCACGACGGCTGGAGCACCCTGATTGACAAGGGTTGTAACTAATAATTTGCTTAGGTGCGATTTGCCGGTTCCTTTCCTTCCAGTTATGATATTTAATCGTCCGTCCATGGCCGAAAGATCACTCATAACGACGGTTGACCGTCGGGTCCAGCCTAGCTCGAACGTGTGTTTCTTAGCTAATTCGCTGGTCAGGAGTCTTGGTGACATTACCTCTACGCGAGCGCGAATTCTGGAAGGCACCCATGAAATATCATGTGAGATCCGGTCATTCTGCAATGCTCCTCGAATCTTAGCTATGAGTAGTCGCGTGTCCTTCAACAATTCTAATTGTGAGGATACTTTGAATGGGTCAACGTCTTCGCCTGTAAGTGAACTTTCAGATATGCCATCTCGAAGCAGATCCTCAAGTATTCCGGGTATGTTAGCGTACTGTACATCTATTATTTGAGAGATGAGCGCTCGCTCTTTGGTTCCATCTCTTATCAGGAGGTAATCTCCTTTCTCAACATCCTCGTCAGGGAAGCATAACAGTTGGATACTGTCGCCTTCTTTCTTCAGAATTTTCAATACCTTGTTTGCCATCCTGTGCCGAACGGGCCGAATAATGAGCGCCTTAGCGCAACTTGTGGCAAGAGCTGAATACCGAATCGTGCTGTCGCTAGAGACTGAAGTGCAAGAACGTCGCTTGCAGTGAAAGTTGAGAGTATGTGAGCTACTCTAAGGGTTTCCGGGTAGCCTTGGTCAACTATATCGGTTCCAGTAAGTAGCTTAATCCCAGTGACGCAGCCATCGGTTGAGGTTCTGCTGTCAACGTCTATTCTGAATGGAAATCCTGATCTTGAAAGTTTACCAACGAAAATGTGTCCAAAGAAGTGTATTGGGCTATCAGAAAATTGTCTTCTGATTCGCCTGTCAACGTCTAGTAAGCAGGGTTCCGAGTTTTCCTCCAGTAGCGCCGTGATGGATCTGTCGCGTATTCGTAGTTGAGTGTTTTTCGAGATAGCAATTATCAAATTCTCTGATCGGCGTGCCGCATTAAGTAAGTCTTCCATCTCTCCCCCGGGATTATCGAGGGTACTTGCAGTAAGCGACCCGTCAAGTAACACCAGACCACCAGCTACTGATCTAGCGACGCTTAGTTGAAGCCATCTCTCAAGTGAATTTCTGACGCGCCTCAGTAAGATCTCAACATTGGACAATCCTGTGTAAGAATTGATGCCGAGACTTGGAATTTGGTTAGTCACCAATGAATTGCCTAGTGAAAACAGAAGTGGTCCGTATCGAGTGTACTTGTAACGTTTTTCTTCGAGCACAACGACGGCGCCTCGAAGCGCACAGAGGGATCCATCTTCGAGTTCTCCAAGTCTAATCGTTGAAGTGTCGACAGCCGCGACAGGTCTAGTTGAGGGAGTTGGGACGAAGCTAATTATCTCATTGTCATCGACAGTTCCTAGTTCTAATGAGCTGGATTCGAGATCAGAGCTCCTAGGTAGTTGCTGATCCGTGCAGAGAAGCTCGCCACGTCTGCCCTCAATAGACATTCGGCAGAATCTTAGAAACCTTTCAGGCAGTTCACCCGCAATAGCACGCTCTTCACAGGTAAAGTCGCTCATGCTCTGCTGAACAGTTATCGGGCTGTGACTCACCAGAGGTCCTCTCTAGAAGTCAATCGGCGACTGCTACGTTGAGAGCATTTTCAAGCTCCATTAGTCCTTTTTGCGTTATTCGATAGTTACCGCGATCTGTCCTTTCTATTAGTGCGGCTTTTTGCAGATTGACGATGGTGTTGCGAATTGTCTTGGGGGCTTTGCTCACTGCAGCCGCTACCTCTTCTGTGTTCAGAGAATCGCTGGGACGCCTGGCGAATTTGGAGGCTAAATGGGCCATGAAGAGAACTATCAACATTGCCTTGTCAGTAGGCAAGCTGTTTTTGGTTAACAGTAGTTGGCTATTATTGGTCATTTTTGCAAATACGGATACTTTGTCAGCTAGAGATGCCAGGTCGGGTACGTAGATGAGTTTTCTGGCTAGGTCGTATGTGGGTATTGTGTGAGAGATGAATTGGAGTATTTGCGGCACCAGTTCTTCAGCACTACCGGAGGACTCGAAATGTAACCCGTCAACATCAATCTGCACTTTTACTTCTCTAGCCTGAACTTCTGACACCGTCAAACGCCTGCCTTATTCTTCTTCAGTTTCGGTAGCACTTGTTCTTGGAAGATGTGCAATCCCAACGTAGTAACGTGATATTCGCCCTTCCCTTTTCTTTCCGCTAAGCCTTCGGTGCATAATTCGCTCAATCGGCCTGCAACTGTTCCGCTCGATCGTTTCGTTGCCGCAATTAGAACAGACGCTTGCTGGGTATCATTTCCAGATTTGCCTGTCATCTCAGCAATCTTCTGCTTGACAAGATGAAGCAGAAGCAGTTCACGGTCCGCCAAGTGTTCGGTTGAAGTGGTTATCACAACTCCTTCAGGCGTAATCGCCATGGCTCCCTCACATTCGCTCGCAATTCTGCTGAGATCTGCTGACAGCACAAGGCGAGATGCAAGCTCCAATTGGGGTATCAACGAGGTAAGGAAGGAGAACACAGTTCTCGCGACATTATCGGGGTCACCAACGATCTTCTTCTCCACTGAACCATACCGTATCGTAACTTCTAGAGGATGCCCTAAACTGGCTAGTTCCTGAGAGCGCTCTGACATTTACTTTCACTTCACTTACATTCAGGTCATTGCATAAAAGCTTTGAAGTGCTGCGTAAACCTGCTAGATGTTACTTTATGTTCAGCACTATAATAGTGCAGAACATTACACGATTTTGTCAGAATTGATGGTTCTGCTAGATGTTACTTAGTCTCGTCTCATGTAACCACATTCTCCACGTCGCACTATGATAGATTTTTTATAGTTTGGGGTACGTGAATAAACTGACCATGAACTATAACAAGCTGAGACTACTTGTCCTAAGGGTACTATCTGAGAAAAGTTCTGCGGATAGTCTCGCGGTAGCGCAAGCTTTGGCCGCTTATAGCGTCAGCTTGGATATGCATGCGATTCGAATGGCACTGATGCGGTATTACAAACAGGGACTATTGTGGCGGGAACGTAAGCTTGGTGCGTACACGTATGGACTTTCAGAGAGAGGACTCCGTCGCTTGCGTTGGTTGGAGTCAACGGCTCAAGATCACGCTGAGAGTTGAAGACTCAAGTTCTAGGGTTATCCATTCCCCGGTTTCAGCTTGGGTAGAACTTCCTGTGAAATCCACTGTAATCCGGCGCCGGATAGAGTGTATCGACCCTCTTCAGCGATCAGCTTACCCTCCTTGCGTAACTCGCTTACCCTGGCTCTTACCACGTTATCTTTCATTGCCTTCCAACTCGTGCCTAAGAGTTCGATGAGGTTAGCATCCTCCAAGGAGGATGGATTTACACTGTACAGAATGAGGCCAATGGCTTCTTTTGCGGATATTCTATCGAACGGGATGGTGAAGTGTAATTTTCCTTCCGGGGTTTTTTCAAGTATTCCAACTAATTCTTCGCCCGGAACGATGTCCAGTGGGTTCTCCACAGTCTGCTGTGTACTCTGCATTGTTGGAGGAGATTGCAGGAATTCTTCGAATTTGCCTTTTACATAATCATATTCGCCTTCCAATTCTACTTCGAAATTGCCGCGGCGTAATCTGAACCGTAGTTTTCTCTCTGACATCTGCATCATCCCTAGTGAGGCGGGTTCTGTTATTTCTTGATTGCGAGTTTCGGCAACCGCCGACATAACAAGGGATTTACTCCGGGCGATACTGTCGAATCTGGGGTTCTGAGCAACAGTTTTTGCACTCGGTATCACTCATGCACATGAATTGGAA
>CAZAGP010000103.1:0-9205 GCA_964484575.1 uncultured Candidatus Bathyarchaeia archaeon
AGTACAAAGGCTGCTCTCAGAAACATGGTGTGGCCGAGTCTGCTCATAGTGGTTGGCCCGATAGCTGTTGGCCTACTCTTAGGTTCTGAAGCTGTAGGGGGTCTGTTGATGATCGGCACGATCGTTGGCGTACTGATGGCCCTATTCATGAACAATGTCGGAGCAGCACTGGACAACGCGAAGAAGTACATCGAGACCGGGTCGTTGGGAGGCAAAGGCTCAGCGGCTCACGCAGCAACAGTCATCGGAGATACTCTCGGAGATCCTCTCAAGGACACCGCTGGACCATCGCTCCACGTAGTAGTGAAACTCCTTAACACGATTACCCTCGCCCTTGCGCCACTCTTCGTACTCGCTCTCCTTCATTAAACTCAATTTACTTTCTCTCCTTGCGTTTAGAATCAATCTTTTAACCACACCGACGTTTAGAGGTGACAAGATCTGTCATGCTGCCCGCATCGGTACGTGGTCAGGGTGTTGAGTATGCGATTCGAGACATAATGGTGGAGGCCGAGAGAGTTCAACGAACTGGTAAGACTTTAATTCATTTGAACATCGGCGACCCAGTAAAGTATGACTTCGAAACTCCGCTCCACATTAGACAGGCCCTTACGCGAGCAATGAACAATGGTCTGAATTACTACTCACCCTCAGAAGGGATCACTGAATTAAGAGAAGCGGTCGCAGAGAAGGAGAACCGGATTAACGGAGCGCATATTGGAGCGAGCGACGTAATAGTGACTTCCGGCATTTCCGAGGCAATCTTTTTCGTGATGGGGGCGATGATTGATTCGGGAGACGAAGTGCTCCTGCCTGGACCTTGCTACCCTCCTTACTTGACCTATGCGAAGTTCTTCGGAGGCAGAGCGGTCACTTATCGGACCATTGAGGAGAAAGGTTGGGCACCGGACGTAGCTGACTTGGAGAGCAAGATAACTCACAGAACCAAACTGATCGCAATTATTAACCCTAACAACCCTTGCGGATCAGTATATTCAGGAGAACAAATTTCAAGAATACTCGGCCTGGCAGCAACTCATGGGATTCCGGTCGCAGCTGACGAAATCTACGATCAAATCATTTTTGATGGGTCCTTCTCGAGTGTTGCTTCACTTGCGAAGGACGTGCCGTTGATAGGACTGAATGGCTTTTCGAAAGCATACCTAATGACAGGTTGGCGCCTTGGATATCTCTTCTTGCAGGACCCTGAAGGTGAATTGAGGCAAGTTTGGGATGCTATTCAGAGAATGGCGCGCGTGAGACTATGTGCAGCAACCCCAATCCAAGTCGCGGGAGTGGAAGCATTGCAAGGTCCACAGGAACATGTACGTAACATGGTGTCTAAGTTGAAAGACAGGCGTGAGCTTTCGCTTAAGAGAGTCAGCGAGATCCCGGGGTTGAGTGCAACCAAACCGTCGGGGGCTTTCTACATCTTTCCGAAAATTCAACTGAACTCCAAATGGAAGGATGACAAGGAATTCGTCACCGACTTGCTTAGGGAGACTGGTGTAATCGTCGTGAATGGGTCGGGATTCGATCCCACGTACGGGAAGGAGCACTTCAGGGCAGTGTTCTTGCCACCGGAAGATGTGCTGAACCGGGCGTTCGCTGCGATTGAAGAGTTCATGAAACGGCGCGTCTGAAGGCCACAAGTTTAATTTCATGTCGCCTAAGTGGGGTGGTGATAAGAACAATGTCAGATGAAGCAGAAGAACGTCCATCCGGGCTAATGTACGAGTGTATTAGTTGTGGTAAACAGCTTACGGCAGACCAACTCGCTATGACTCCTGAAATTAAGTGCCCCTTCTGCGGTTATAGGGTTTTGCGGAAGGCGCGCCCTCCAGTTGTTAAACGGATCAAGGCCCGATAGGGTTTCTTGTATCCATCATCAGAATGTTCGTGTTCCGTCAGTTAATTGCTTTCACTATTCGGTATGCTGCTGCTGAACAGCAACGCACACACTGCATCTAGCTTTGAGCTTTTCCGCAACCAGGACAGAAACTGGATTTTGAGTCGAGCAGTTCGCCGCAGAACTTACATTTCAAGTAGACAAGTTTCCTAGCGCTCGTTTTCGGTACAGCCGGTCCCCTGTTCCTTTCGATTCGCTTTCCAAAGTACACCGCTACTTCTAAGAGAATGAGCATCGGCAGGAATAATGCGATGTCAGCGATGGGGCCTCCGTCGGGCGTAACCACGGCACAAACGATGTAAAGAGCTGCATAGATGTACTTTCTTCTCGTTGTCACGTAACTTGTCTTGATGATTCCGAATTTAACAAGCAACAGGAAGAATACAGGCATCGTAAATGAGAAGCCTGACACGAGTACCGTTATGAATACCAGATTATAGAAATCCATTACGTGAATTATCGGGGCCGCCCCTGTTAATGTGAAAAAAGGAATCATTGCCCATAGCATGAACGGGGCGAGAATTTTGTATCCGAATAGAGAACCCGTAATGAAGAGGACTGTGAAGGCGATAACGAACGGGTAAACCGCTTTGCGTTCTTCATCATATAATGCCGGGTTGACATACTGATAAATTTCGTAGGCTATAATTGGTGAACTGGTGACTATCCCCATCAGGAGTGAAGCGATTAAGTAGATCTCGAGAGGGGCAGTGAATTCGCCTGCAATAAGTTGAACTTGTGAGGGAAGGACGTCATTAGTGATCTGTTTTAGCACCAGTGCAATAAGAGGATTGTAAAAGGCAAGCGGTTGTTTCAGTGAACTTAAGTTGGCAGGTATAACCATGAAGATGGACGTCGTTACAAGTAGTGAGTACAGAATTATCTTAAGCCGCGAGGCTAGCTCTGTCAAGTGCTCGATGAGCGGCGTCGCTACGTCATTTGTCATGACCGTATTGCGCCGTCTTGAATTCTAACGATGCCTACCTTGGTTGATGTTCAGCGCCCACATGAATCGAGCCGAGAGGTTACTTGGTGCTTTTGTCCGCGATTTCCTTAGCAATTTGCTCCTTAGTTTTTCCTTCCGTGCTTATCCCTAGACTCTTTGCGGCCACAATTAAAGGATCGGTAGGTGACTCCGGTGCAGAGGTTGACCCTGTCGGGCTTGACACTTCTTTTGCAGCTTTATCAAATTCCTTCTTGGCCAGCCCTATTGACCTCGCTAATTCTGGGAGTTTCTGCGGCCCCCAAAGGAATACGACTAGAAGGATGCCGACAACGATTAGCCACTCATACCCAACGAGCGCCATCCGTTTCCACGCAAAAAACATGCATTAGGCGTGATATAAGACTGCTGACAGAAATGTTGCTTCAGGCAATAACATCGACACCCATGCTTCAAGCGATGCTGCCGTGATTGCTTAGCATTTTGAATCCATAGTGGTAAGCAAATAGGCCTGTAATCGGGAGCTCAAGCCAGACTGTGACAATTCGGGATAGCAGGGCTGCTGACGCGGCGATTGGGACAGGAACCGCAAACAAAGCCAGAACAGTCGTTATGGCTGCTTCGTAGACGCCGATCATTCCAGGAATGGCGATTGGCGTCATTTGAATCATCTTGCCAAACGCCATCGTTATCATTACTACCCATAATGAAGTATGTGCCCCCATCGACACTAAAACTATCCAGAGGATTGTGACGGAGCATCCCCAATCTCCAACACTTGCGGCGAATGACATTATCATCCGTCGCCTGGAAAAAATGATTTTCCTGAACGCCGAATTATACTCATCCAGGAACTGGTCTGCTTTTCCTTCAACGTTGGCTTCTCTTTGAACTAACCTAACGACTGGTTGCACCAGTTTCAACAAGCGATTTAGAAGTGGACCGATTCTCCGCGGGTCAAATGAGAGGACTAGAAGGGCCATTAACCCGATAATTGTGATTATCGGGATCGCTGCGAGTTCTGCTAAAATAATTCTATTCATCAATCCCAAACTGACGAGCGCTATTGATGCAAATGCGGTGCAAGCAAGAAAACCGACAATGTACAATGCTCGGTGCAAGACGACAGTTGCAGTAGATTCACCCAATTTCATGCCTGTTTCCTTCGAACCGAATATGCACCTTGCAGCTTCGAGGAAGATGCCACTCGGCATTGTGTACACGGCAAAAATGCTAGCAAGCGTAATTTCCTGACAGGTAAAGAACCGCATTCCGTACCCCGTTGCGAGAATCAGGAAGTACCATGCAGATGCGTAGAATACGAAACTCAATAACTGCAATCCTACCATTACTATAATGACGAGGGGATTCACACTCAGGAGGATTCGCTCCACGGATCCTATGCCCACGTAGAAAAGGAAAGCAAATAGTACCAATAATCCGAAGACTAAGCTGAAGATGCTCGTTAATGTGGACCGTTTGATGTATTGCACCGGCATGGTGACAGCCTAACGTCGCAGCTGCCCTGTTTGCTCTACACTCTCTTATTGAGCATTAAAATCTTGAGAAAACGTCACAATTCGCTACTCGTTTTCGCTCGGTAAGATTATCCCTTATATTCATCGACCATCGCGAAAGACAACCCCGAAAGAAGGCCTGCCTTTGACGGAGACAGAATCTTACGACATTGTGATTGTGGGTTCAGGCATTGCAGGATTGAGAGCCGCAATAGAAGCTGCGAGAGTGTCTGAAGGCAAAGCGAGGATAGCAGTCGTCACAAAAGTCCAGGCTATGAGATCACACTCTGTTTCAGCCGAAGGTGGAACTGCCGCCGTCCTTTACACTGACAGAGGCGACTCGCTGGAATCGCATATTTACGATACCATAAAAGGGAGCGACTATCTTGCTGATCAAGACGCAGTAGAATTCTTCGTTAATTCAATGCCCTCGGAGATCTACCAACTCGAGCACTGGGGAATGCCATGGTCGAGGACGGAGGATGGAAGAATAGCCCAACGAAACTTTGGAGGCTACAGTTATCCGAGGGCTACTTTTGCAGGAGACAGAGTTGGCTTCTTCGAGATGCAGACGCTTTACGACACCAGCAGAAAATTCGATAACATTGAATTCTATCAAGAATGGTACGTCACGTCGCTAATTGTCAAGAATAACACATTTAGAGGGCTGACGGCAATTGATCTTAAGTCCGGAGAGTATCACCCCTTCCGCGCCGACGCAGGAATCATTGCAACGGGTGGCGCAGGTAGACTGTACCGTTTCGCAACCTACGGATATTCATCCACCCCTGATGGTTTATCACTAGCTTACCGTGCAGGAGTTCCCGTTGAAGACATGGAATTTGTGCAATTCCACCCGACAGGATTGATTCCTTCTGGAGTACTAATTACGGAAGGGGCCAGGGGGGATGGGGCGATCTTGATCAATAAGAAAGGAGAGCGGTTTATGAAGAAATACGCGCCTGAAAAAGTTGAGCTAGCGTCCAGGGACGTAGTCTCTAGAGGCATGATCACGGAAATCCAGGAAGGCAACGGTTTCACTGATCCAGTGACAGGAATGGAGTATTTGCTCCTGGATCTCCGGCACCTCGGAGCTGAAAAGATTAAAGATCGACTCTCTGGCATTCGAGAAATCGCAATCAAATTCAAGGGCATTGATCCCATCAAGGAACCATTGCCCGTTAGGCCAGTGTGCCATTATACAATGGGCGGCATCAAAACTAACACGAAGACGGAGACTCCTATTATCGGCCTATTCTCAGCAGGGGAAGCAGCATGTGTGAGCATAAATGGAGCAAACCGACTAGGGGCTAATTCAACAGCAGAATGCTTGGTCTTCGGGTCGGTGGCAGGTGCGGCCGCCGTACGCTTTGCCAGGACGAGAGATTCACATGATTTCCCATACGATAACGTGGCGCAGGAAGAGAAAAGAATTTTTGATGACATATTTCACGGAAGCGGAGAGGAAAATCCCTACGACATTCACAATCAGGTGCAGACTCTAATGGACAAATATGCATACGTTTACCGAAGTGGCGAAGGGCTTGAAACTGGTCTTCGAGAACTAAGAGAGTTGCGTACAAGATCGTGGAGACATGTGGACGACCAAGTGAAAGAGTACAACACTAACTTCGTGAACGTACTCGAGCTCGAATCGATGTTCGACGTCGCCGAAGTTGTGCTCGCCGGCGCGCTCTCTAGAACTGAATCAAGGGGAGCGCACTCGCGATTGGATTACCCTGAACGGAATGATAAGGAATGGTTGAAGCATACCTTGGCATACTTCGACCCTAATGGACCTAGGCTTGAGTATTGCCCCGTAACAATTACAAAGTACACTCCGACAGAACGTCACTATTAAGAGAGTGCACTCATTGCAGGGTAATGCGTCGCCACAGCGAATTATTCAACTAAAAGTTCGTAGAACTCGTTCCGGCAGTAATCTTGACAAAGATTTCAGCATCTTCGAAATTCCATATGAACCCGGAATGACTGTTCTGGGCGCGCTTCTCTACGCAAAGGAGAAAATCGACCATTCTATCGCCATTCGATATTCTTGTAGAATGGCGTGCTGTGGTTCTTGCGGAATGAAAATCAACGGTCTCCCGAAACTTGCCTGTTATACCCAAGTCGCGGACTATAATACTTGTATCACTGTAGAGCCGCTGGACCATTATCCGCTCATCAGGGATTTAGTTACCAATTTTGAAGGATTCTTCCAAGTTCACAGATCGATTCACCCGTTTCTAATCCGAAGAAACGCACAAGAACAGGAAACTTCAGAATCAGAGTATGGACAAAGCGCTAGAGAGCTGGAAGATTTTCTTCAGTTCTCATACTGCATCAAGTGTGGGCTGTGTAATGCTGCTTGTCCGACATCAGCCACAGACTCACTTTTCACGGGGCCTCAGGCCCTCGCTCAGGCATATAGATACAGTGAAGATTCACGGGACGAAGGCCAGATTGATCGAATTGAGACTATAGATACCGAGCATGGCGTTTGGCGATGCCACTTCGCAGGTGCCTGCAGCTTCGTCTGTCCCAAAGGTGTGGACCCCGCTCTAGGAATCCAACGTCTTAAACGATTAACGATGCTGCGGCGGCAGAAGACTGGGGCTCCTTTGATGCCCAAACGACTTGCGTCTGGGACTAAGACTTGATGAGTGTGGATTCCGCATTCTTTCGCAAAGAAGGAAAACTGTTTCACATGAAAATAAGATGTTTATCGTGCGGGAGCCAGATCAGAATGTTCGTTAACGATAGTGTGCCCGCTGGCGAGGTTTGACCGTTGCCAAGAATGCGGTCCCTACGTGAACGTGACGCCGACTGGCTGAATTGCAATATAATGGCAATATTCTTCTTTAAAGTCATTAAATGACCGTTTAAGCACCTTGGAGCGGCGGAATGTGGACGGACTAGATAAGTACGATTTACTGTCAGATTTGGCTAAGCGGAGAGGGCTCTTCTGGCCTTCTTTCGAGATTTATGGCGGAGTCAGTGGGTACTTGGATCTCGGACCGCTTGGAACACGCCTAAAGCGCAGGATCGAGGATCTATGGTTACGCTTCTTTGTCCAGCAGCATCGCTTCGTGGTCGTGTCGACGCCTGTAATTACCCCCGAGCAGGTATTCGCTGCCTCCGGCCATTTGGAGAACTTCAAAGACCTAATGGTCACGTGCAACAGCTGCAGGCGACATTTCAAGGCAGAGATGGCAATATCGGAGGCAATGCCTGGTCGAACGGACATCGCAATAGAAGCAATGTCCCCGGTTCAAATTGACACGTTTGTCAAAGAGAACAACATACGTTGTCCGGAGTGCGGGAATCAACTCGGGAAGACCGAATATTATTCTACGATGTTCAAAACAAGCATCGGACCATACGGCGATTTGACAGGATACGGGAGACCTGAAGCAGCTCAAGGAATGTTCACAGATTTCAAGAGAGTCTATGATTCAACCCGCGAGAAGTTCCCAATCGGAATCGCTCAGATTGGGACCGTAATGAGAAACGAGATCTCACCAAGACAGGGGCCAATCAGACTGCGCGAATTCACGATAATGGAGATGGAAGTCTTCTTTGACCCCTCTGACCCTCGATGTACATTTCTTGACAGAGTGAAGGATATTGAACTGCCACTTCTGTTAGCCAAAACCCGGGAAAGCGGCAAGGACGATATCCTTCGCGTAAGAGCCGGAGAAGCCGTGACGACGGGCCATATCCTAAACGACTGGATTGCATACTTCATGGCAGTTTCAGTAGAATTCGTCAAGAACCTAGGAATTCCGCCTGAGAAACAAAGATTCGAAGAGAAGATGCCGACCGAACGAGCTCATTACTCCGCTCAGACATTCGATCATCAGATATTACTAGACAGGTGGGGTTGGGTGGAAATCGCGGGACACGCTTATCGAACCGAATTCGATTTGAGCGCGCACATGAAGCACTCTGGAGCTGACCTGAGCGTCTTCAAATCTTACCCTATCCCGGTTGATCGAAAAATAACCGTAGTTATTCCACTTGAATCGAAACTTGGTCCGATATTGCGAGAGAGGACCCGGGAAGTTGTAGAAGAAATAGCAAAATGTAACCCAGAGGATGTTAAGAAGGCATTTGATAGGGATGGACATATCCAGATAGCCGGGTTCAAAGTGCAGCCAGCTCATGTTCAATTTGAGGAGCGTAACGTGCGTGAGTCAGGAAAACATGTAATTCCGCACGTCGTAGAGCCAAGCTATGGCGCGGAGCGCCTTGTGTACTCAGCCCTGGAATACGCGTATACGCGAATCGGCGATAGAGTCGTGCTAAGACTACCTCGCTCGCTATCGCCCATGCAGATTATGGTCTTTCCCTTGATGCCGAAAGACGGTCTTGACCGAACTGCTTTGCGTATTGTCGATGCGCTAGTTCTCCACGAATTCGACGTCGAATACGACGAGTCTGGAACCATTGGTCGAAGATACGCTAGGGCAGACGAGATCGGAGTTCCAATCTCCGTAACCGTGGATTACCAGACCGAAAGAGATAACACGGTCACGTTACGTGACAGAGATACCTGGACCCAGGTCCGCACTCACTTAGACTCTCTACCTCAGCTTGCGCGCGAATACTTCTCTGGGCAATTATCATTCGCTCAACTCGGTACGCCGGTAGAATCAAAGCTCGAAAAATAGCCCAATGGGCTAGGGTTTAAGTCCTCAACTGTTTACTATATTTCCAGTGAGCCTTGCATGACTTTTCCGATGGAGACCGAAGCAAACATAAAGCGAAGAATGCTTGACCTATGTCAAACACATGCAAGGAATGTCGTAGAAATTACGCGACAGTTAGCCCTCT
>CAZAGP010000104.1:0-10387 GCA_964484575.1 uncultured Candidatus Bathyarchaeia archaeon
TGCCGACTCCGTATTCGCCGTAAAATTCAGTGATCGTTTGAGTCTCGAGTCCGCCACCCAATAGTTCGTCAAGTTGTTTGCTCCCAGTTGATAGTCGTCTTACGTTCTGACGCATCCTGATCAGTTCATCAGCGCGCACGAAATTGAGTGCTAAGCTGTCTCTCGCCTCGGCAATAACCTTAGCCGCTTGCTTCTCACCAACACCAGCTTGGGTCAACTCCTTGATTGTGGCTGTGGCCAAGGATTCGACCGTCTGAAACCCCATTTCCCGCAGTTTTTCTGCCGTGGAAGGCCCGACGCCGGGGACGTCTTCTATGAATTCGTACTTTCTTCCTTTCTCTACAGATTCCTCCACTCTTTTTGCTGTCGGGGGGTCATTGTTTTGTCCGTGCAAGACTTCGTTCGCTTCGGACAACGATTCGCTTCTTATTTCAGTATTGTCAGTTTTTCCAAGGGACTTGTTCTTCACTCTTTCTCTATCTTGCTGCATTATACTCTCTCCAACATCAGTTTCTTACCGTTAACAATGGATATTAGCAGTCTATCACCCGGCTCAAAAGGAAAATCGCTATCCTCTACTAGGTCCCTGGGCAGGTAAACCCAATTCTTCCTATACCTTCGTACACCTTTGCCCGTCCTCTGTTTGCTGACACGACAGACCAGCGTGCCAATTCCTTTTTGGGTCACCTTTGGTGCACCAATTACTAATCCGCCTCAGTTCTGGTAATTAAATCATGATGGTTCTCTCATTCACTGACGTGAGAATCAGGGAGGAAAAATAGCGAGCTTCAAACTAGTCAAGAAGCGCTTCTGATTTGCGATGTCTCTTGAATTACTCGCAAATTGCCTAATTGACAAAGGTCATTTGCATGAATGCTTTGGGATGTTTCCACAATACTAGCAAACATTATCATTACTCTATTAACAAGCGGTGAACTGGTGATTTCGACGGAGACTTCAGGCAGCACGAAACAGTCAGAAAGCCTGCATGAACGCGCCCTGCGGGTTCTACCAGCTGGGATTAGCTACAAGATTCGATGCATGGAGCCTTATCCGTTCTACGTCGACTCGGCGCTTGGGAGCAAGGTCTTTGATGTTGAGGGGAGAAAGTACACCGATTATTGGTGCACGCATTTCTCCATGATACTAGGCCACGGTCATCCCACAGTGAAAACTGCCATGGTAGAGCAGATCGAGAAGGGCTGGAATTATGGCCTGTCTCATGAGCTCGAAGTAAGACATGCCGAACTCGTCAACCGATGCATGCCTAGCGTGGAAATGATTAGGTACACGAACTCTGGTTCGGAAGGCAACATGTATGCAGTACGACTCGCTAGGACCTGCACAAAACGAACGTTGATTGCAAAATTTGAAGGTGGCTGGCACGGCGGTTATGACGCGCTGCACTGTGCTGTAAAGCCGCCATTCAATGCACCGTCATCTGGAGGACTCGATAAACATGCGATGAAAGATACTTTGACATTGCCATACAACGATCTTGAGGAAACCAGAAGGACGATCAGGAGAAGGCGGCTTGCATGCATAATTGTTGAACCTGTGCTGGGAGGTGGTGGCATGATACCTGCAGAAAGAGACTTTTTGGCTGGTCTTCGAGAGCTATGCGACGAAAATGGTGCGCTACTAATCTTCGATGAGGTGATTACAGGATTCAGATTGGGAATGGGAGGTGGACAGGAGTATTTTGGTGTGAAACCTGACCTAACCGTGTTGGGTAAGATCATTGGGGGCGGACTTCCCATTGGAGCTGTCGGCGGAAGACGTGATTTGATGGAGCATATGGACCACACGAAATACTCATCTAACGAATACTGCTTCCAGGGCGGAACTGGAGCAGCAAACATCCTGACGTTGATTGCAGGAGAGGCTACCATTCAGACCCTCATGCACGAGCCAGTGCACGAACGTGTGAACAAGTTGGGGAGCAGACTGTTTTCTCAACTCAATTCTAGTATTGACCGATCGAGAAGTCACGCTCGGATCACCGGCGTAGGTTCACTCTTCGGGATCCATCTAACTAAGCAGAAGAGCGTACACAACATTGCCGGCTGGTCCAGTGAACAGCAAGAAAGATCAAAAAGACTCTTCAGATTCCTCTTGAAGAATGAAATACTCTTGTTGGCGATAGATTTGCCGCACGGAGCCATATCATATGCCCATTCCGAAAACGAGGTTGACGCCTTCGCCTCACGAGTAGAAGAGTACCTCAAAACGGAAACTTGACGCCGAGGCAATTGGTGTCACTTGACCTGGTAATTCGTTAGAGATGAGTCGAAAGATTTGCTGAATGTTAAGACTAGTCTTTCAATAGGTGAAGCAGCCCAATTATTGGAGAACGCATTTCGCGGCAGAAACTTCGTCTTGGTAATCGGCGATTGCAGAGTCGAGTATGAAGGACGCGCTTCTTCTACATTGGGATGGGGTGAACGTGTTAGCATTTTCAAGAAAGATGGATCTGTCTTAATACATCGGCCTACTGGCTATGAGCCCGTCAACTGGCAGCCCCCGAAGTGTTTAGTCGCTGTCAGTCGAATAGACAGTGGTATTGTAATAACCGCGTCTCGACCTCAACCTCACGAGATCATATCAATAGAATTCAGAGATGTTTCGCTCGTCGCGTGTGGTTCGCTTGACGATGCTGGTGACTTCGCGCTTCACGTGACTGAGGCGCAAATGAAACAGGCAATTCTAACTGCTCCAGACCTAGTGGAGGTAGGTCTCAAGCCATTGGAGGAGGAAAAACATGTGGAAGATACTGGATTTACTGATATTTACGGCGAAGATAAGAACGGTTCCCTTGTCGTGATCGAAATAAAGAGAAATGCGGCGACGAAGGACGCAGTGATTCAGCTCGAGGGTTACTTGGACAAGATTCGTGCACGCGTCGATCGACCATTGAGAGGCATAATTGTAGCGCCTGAGCTTCGTAGAAGCGCTGAACGTATACTTCATGAGTTGAGTATCGAGTTTGTCAAACTACCTCCAGAGAAATGTTTCAGCGTTCTTAAGACTCAGAAGGACATGAAACTGAGCCAATTCATGTCATGAACTTGCAACGCATGCTATTAATCGCAAGCTTATTTAGCGACAGCACGGACTGGCCAGCGTCGGATATGTGATCGTCTTGGAGCCCTCTAGAAAACCGCTCAACTTGCTAGTTAAGAAACTCAATGGAGAGGTGAGCATCCGACTGAAGAACGATGTTGAGTATAGAGGTAGAATGATAGATGCTGACAGTCATATGAACATCATTCTGGAGGGAGCGACAGAGTACCGAGGCAACTCACCTACGGCGAATTACGGTAATGTCATCCTAAGAGGAAGCAACATTCTCTATATTTGCGTCGAAAGCAAACAGTCATGATAGCCTTTACGAGCAGTGAGGCTGTAGTTGGAGATAGATAATGAGCTTCACGCCTCGCTACTGCGCGAGCTAGCGTCCAAGATCACGGAGCAGGGGATTTCTAGTCCTGACGGTCTGAATCGGCTGAAAATAGATTTTTGCCGCCAACACGAATTAACTTGGATGCCGAGAAACTCTGACATTATTGGCGCGCTTCCTCCAAGCACACGGTCGCGATTCACACCAGAACTTCGCCTGAAAAAGGTGCGAAGCATCTCAGGCGTCAACGTCATAGGAGTGATGAGCTCACCGCGTGGTTGTCCTCACGGTCGTTGTGTCTTTTGCCCGATGGAGAACGGTTTTCCCATGAGTTATACGTCAGGCGAACCGGCTGCCATGCGCGGACTCCAGTTTGGATACGACCCCCACAAGCAAATTACGAGCAGATTGAGCCAGCTGCAAGCGATCGGCCATGAACCCTCAAAGGTTGAATTAGTTATTCAAGGAGGAACATTCCTGGCCGCGCCTACGGACTACCAAGAGGTCTTCGTGAAACGGTGCCTAGATGCTGTAAACGGAGCAGATTCAGTCACGCTTGAAGATGCAAAGAGACTGGCAGAGACGAGCACGATTAGAAATGTGGGCTTAACAATCGAAACGAAACCTGACTGGTGCAAAGAGGAACACGTCAACCAAATGCTCCGATTCGGCGTGACCCGTGTGGAACTTGGAGTTCAAATTATAGATGACCGCGTTTATGAGCTCACGAACCGCGGTCACAACATCGAAGATGTCGTCGAATGCTTCCAAGTTGCCAAAGATGCGGGCCTGAAGATTGTGGCACACATGATGCCAGGCCTTCCAGGTTCGAGCTTCGAAAAAGATCTTGATTCATTCCGTTTACTGTTGCAGGACTCCAGGTTCTGCCCAGACATGCTGAAAATCTATCCTTGCCTTGTTATGGAAGGCACCGAACTCTATACGTGGTGGAAACAGGGAAGGTACAAGCCATACGACACTGACCAAGCATCTGAATTAATAGCCCAAGTGAAGGAGTTTGTCCCGCCTTGGATCAGAATTATGCGTGTCCACAGAGAGTTTCCCGTCCGTCTCATCATAGACGGAGTGAAGAACGGTAACCTCAGAGAACTTGCCCTTCGAAAGCTAGCGGCTCGAGGAAAGCGATGCCGATGCATCCGCTGCCGGGAAGTAGGCCACAGAGTACTCAAGGAGGGTATTTCCATTGACGCTCAGAATCTAGTGGTCACCAGGAGAGAATACTCTGCTTCCGAGGGTACTGAAATCTTCCTTGCCAAAGAAGAACCACACCTTGACGTACTCATAGGATACCTACGCCTCCGGATTCCATCGCTTAGAGCTCATAGACCAGAGGTGGACGACTCCACAGCGATTGTGCGCGAACTCCACGTCTATGGTCCCGAAGTTCCCATCGGAAGAGAGTCCCCTCATGCCTGGCAACATAAGGGGGTCGGTCAAGAATTGCTGTCGGCAGCCGAATGCGCCGCGAAAGCTGAGGGCGCGCGCAGAATTCTGGTCTTGAGTGCACTAGGGACGAAGGAATACTATAAGAAATCCGGCTACAGCTGTCAGGGCGCCTACATGACGAAGCTACTTTAGCCTGATACAATTAACGTCTTAAGGCTCGATTCTCCCTAAACACCCAACGAAGAGTGATACGATGCCTGGAGATCAAGCGTACATGTACTCGGGTGCTGCGCGTGATCTGTTAACGAAAGCTGGAGCAGAGATAGGAGATAAGATTAGCATTCGCCTAAGAAGAGGCGAACTAGAAGAGCAAGTTGACGGAATTCTCATGCCCAGAATTCACACGGGGCAAGAAGATTACCTGGTCGTGAAGCTGAGAACAGGATACAATATCGGCATTCAAACACGTAATCTAACGTCAATTAAAGTGGTAGGGAAAGGTGCGGAGCCACATTTCACGCGCCCATCTTTACCGACCCAACGAATCGGTCTACCGAAAGTTGCGATTCTAAGCACAGGGGGTACGATAGCGAGCAAGGTAGATTACCGGACCGGAGCCGTGAAACCCGCCCTGGATGCCGAGGACCTTTACAGTGTTGTACCCGAGCTGGCTGACCTGGCAGATATTCGCCCTAAAATAATATCAAGCACATTCAGCGAGAACATTGGTCCCCAAAACTGGTCCGCCCTAGCTGGTTCGATTGCGGAGGAGATTAAAAATGGAGCGGACGGGATCGTTATTGCTCATGGGACCGACACTCTAGGATACACGGCTGCGGCTCTCTCCTTTGCACTCAACAGCCCGCCCGTGCCAGTTGTTCTAGTCGGGTCACAACGCTCATCTGATCGCCCCAGCTCCGACGCTGCAGCTAACCTAGTAGCGTCAACGGCTATAGCAAGTTCCGCACCGTTTGCTCATGTTGTCGTAGCAATGCACGACTGGATCTCAGATAAACGAATCGCAATCCATCTGGGAACTAAGGTGCGCAAGTGTCACACAAGTCGTCGGGACGCTTTCGAGAGCGTCAATACGTCGCCCCTCGGGTATTACGATCTTGCCCGAAACACGATAGAGATGAAGTCGACGTCGGTCAGCAAACGCAGATCTGACTCAAACTGGACCATCCGGCCAAAATTTGACAGTAACGTTGTTCTCATAAAATTCTATCCAGGCATGTCAGGAGCGATAATCGATTGGGCCGTCGCCTCAGGCCAAAGTGGGATTATTATTGAAGGGTCAGGGCTCGGCCACATCAGCGAGGCTATGTTTCCTGCGATTGAGAGAGCCATTAACAGCGAAGTAGTCGTTGCAATGACATCCCAATGCATATGGGGAACAGTGCACATGGATGTCTATTCAACCGGCAGAGACCTTCTGAGAATGGGTGTAATACCACTCGGAGACATGCTTCCTGAAACCGCCCTCGTCAAATTAATGTGGGTTTTCGGAAACACATCAAGCCGTCAAGACGCGAAGTCGATGATGACAAAGAATCTTGCAGGAGAATTCTCCGACCGCCGCTTACTGGAGAAAACCCACGATGACTGAGACAACTCCTCTAGTCAAAGTTGGATTAGAAATTCACAGACAACTCGACACCGAACACAAACTCTTCTGTGCCTGCCCAACGCAGCTGGCTGAAGGCCCTCCAGAACTGCGCTTCTTTCGAAGACTCAGACCAACTCAAAGCGAACTAGGCCAAATCGATCAAGCTGCGCTCTTTGAATTTCATCGCGGAAAGGGCATAACGTACGAAGCCGACCACCCCGCCTCCTGCCTTGTAGAAATGGACGAAGAGCCACCAGGCCGGCTTAACCCTGAAGCAATTGAAGTCTGCCTAACAGCAGCTCTCCTCACAAACGCTGAACCAGTTGACGAAATCCACGTAATGAGAAAGATCGTAATAGATGGTTCGAACACTACTGGATTTCAGCGCACATCCGTCGTAGCGTTGAACGGACTCCTTACGATCGACGGAAAGAAGATACCAATAGACCAAATCTCCCTTGAGGAAGACGCAGCGAGAAAAACGACTCAGACGAGGGACTCGGCAGGGTACAGAATCGATCGGTTAGGCATTCCACTTATCGAGGTCACAACGGCCCCGGTCCTCCATTCACCGTCAGAAGTGGAAAAAGTTGCTCTTGCAATCGGTAACGTGTTACGTGCCACAAGAAAAGTTAAACGCGGATTGGGAAGCGTAAGACAGGACCTGAACGTATCGATTCCTGAAGGAGCCCTAATCGAAATAAAGGGAGTTCAAGAGCTCGAACTAATCGGAAAGGCTGTTCAACTTGAGGTTGATAGGCAGAGTTCCCTCCTGCGAATAAGAGACGAGCTTAGAAGAAGAGGCGTCCAATCATCGACAATCAGTCGCAATTACGCCAATTTAACCGCAATCTTTCAGAAGACGAAAGCGCGGGTTATCAGGGAAGCGATAAGTAAAGGTGGCAGCGTTCTTGGAATGAGACTTGAGCACTACGGGGGATTACTGGGAAGAGAACTGGGCGTATCCAACCTCAGGTTCGGCACAGAATTATCAGGCCGAGCAATGTTCTGGGCCGGAGTCGGAGGAATATTCCATTCAGATGAGTTACCCTCATACGGCATAACTGAAACGGAAGTCTCCGAGGTAAAGGCGATGTTGCACTTAGAGAACGATGATGCGTTTGTTCTTGTGTCTGACAATCCTGAGAGAGCTACAGATGCACTAAATGCAGTTGCCGACCGAGCGGCCGAAGCATTAGTGGGCGTACCTGAAGAGACTCGGAATGCCATGCCAGACGGATCAAGCCGATTCATACGTCCTCGGCCCGGTGCAGCACGAATGTACCCTGAAACCGATGTGCCTCCCGTCCCAGTTACGGGAAGCATTATTGCCCGACTGAAGTCAACGCTCCCCGAAACACCTGACGAATTGGCAGAACGATTAGGCAAGCAATATTCGTTAAACCAGAAACTTAGCAGGCAACTGGTGAACTCTGAGTATCTTTCACTCTTTGAGAGAACCGCCAAGGAATGTTCCAATATTCAACCCTCGTACATTGCGACCATGCTAACTGAAACATGCAAGAGCCTAGAACGTGAAGATTTTCCAATCCACGAGATCAACGATCAGAAGATGGGATCAATCTTCCAGCTTGTTGAGGACGGAAGAATTGCAAAGGAAGCTATGCCCGACCTACTCAAATGGCAGGCAAAGAATCTTGGACTGGATCCCTCGGAGGGAATCAAGGAACTTGGACTCAAAATGATGAGCTCGAATGAGCTAGAAGCAATAATCAACCGACACTTGGAGAAGAATCGGAAGATTCTCGAAGAAAAGGGTTCAGCAGCATTTCCATCTCTAATGGGATCAATAATGTCGGAAGTGAGGGGCAAAACAGACCCTAAGCTCGTAACTGAAATGTTGAAGAAGAAGCTGAACAAAGCCACTTAGTGATTTACTCGAGAAACTCAACGTCATCTACTAGGCCGTCGCTATTCACATCATGCCCACTAACTACCCTAGCGATAACATTATTGTTCAATGAGTTGCCCTTCGCTAGGTCTTCGGTGTACTTCACGAAAGCTAACACTGCAGCCCGGGTACCCAGATATGTGTTACCTGCAATGACCAGAACGCGTGAATTCTGATTATTCGGATTAACGATCATCTGAATTGCTCCCTCATCTTCTTCGGCGTACGTCTTGCCAGAAATTCTAGAGATCATCACACTTTGTCCTGAAAGTTCATACGTTATGGGCAAAGCTTCATTCACGCTTAACGTAAGAGTATTCACTTTAGGACCTCCGATCGTAATCAGATTACCCGATAACTCATGCTGCGATATCTCGGTATCTAACCTGACAATGCTCTCCCGAGTCAAGGGTAACAATGATCCAATGAAGAGTGCTAAGTCAGTTGCGCGATCTCCACATCTCGCACGACTCCTGAAGATTCCATGATTGTCAGGGCTTCCAAGAACTATGTATCCATTGAATCTTCCCTGAGAGATGAACGGGTTGAGCAATTTTGATGCCGAATCTGTGAGCGAGACCGGATTAGACACTGGCCTTTTTACCGTTGTATCATTCGGAACCACAGCTATCGCTTTGGGTTCAGCCTTATAGTACTTCGCGATCGCCCCTCGCCTTTTCTCCGTTCGCTCCAAAGTGACTAGGCCAAAGCGTTCAAGCTCCCGTAAGTGATAGCAGACAACCTGCTCACTTGTTGCGAATTCGTCCGCCAGGTCACGGGCACACTTCGCTTCTCGGGATAATTCGCCGAGGATTTTCCATCGCATAGGTTGAAATATCGAGTAGGCGAGCTTAGGATCTTGGACTATTCTTGCCGCGAGAAGCTGAGTGGTTCTTCTTTCCTTCATTAATAGGTAGGACACTTTCGAGACCACATGTATCATTGATGAAACTGGCTTTTTACTATTAAATCCTCATTTGACCGCTCTTCCGTACGAATTACTTAGCCGTCAAAGTTTCTGTTGGACTGATCAAATTCAATCTAAAGGAATCCTTATCATGGGTAATGGGTTTCGCCGCAAGACGTAGAGGTTCAGCACAGTGTGCGGGATTGCTGGTGTTGCGCTCAAGAATGGTGAAGTTGGATCTGTCATCTTTGAGTGCCTGAAACGACTAGAATACCGAGGTTACGATTCCGTAGGAGAAGCTGGTATTATCGATGGCAAAATCGTCGTGAAGAAGGGTAAAGGAAAGATTGACGAAGTTGAGGGCCAATTGGCGATTAGTCGACTACCTGCAAGAATAGGAATCGGCCACACACGGTGGGCTACGCATGGTGCCCCGTCCGTTGAGAATGCTCATCCCCATACGGATTGCATGAATAGCGTCGCGGTTGTCCACAACGGGATAATAGAGAACTTCATGGAATTAAGACAGGAGCTCGAGCGCGAAGGTCATACTTTCAAGTCTAGGACTGATACAGAAGTTATTGCGCACCTTGTTGAGAAGTATACCGGATCCGGGGACGTGTTCTCACAAGCTGTACGCAAGGCTGCAATGAAATTGAGTGGAGCATACGCTCTAGCTATTATCTCTACAAGCAGCCCGGATGAGATCGTATGCGTTCGCAGGGAGAGTCCGTTAGTCCTCGGAACTTCAGAAGACGGCAATTACTGTGCTTCGGACATTCCAGCATTTCTCCCACGGAGCAACCGGGTCATCTTGCTTGAAGATGATGAGATGGCTGTCGTAACCTCCGAGGAGATTACCCTCCTTAGAATATCTGATGGGTCGAAAGTGCATAGGGATTCGATCACGATAGACTGGAACATTGAACGCGCAGTCAAGACCGGATATCCTCACTTTATGCTGAAGGAGATTCACGAGCAACCATTTAGTGTAAAGAACGCTCTCAGAACCCATCCTATCTACTTGGATCTCATGGCATTGACGATGAACAGGGCAAATCGGATATACCTGATAGGCTGCGGCACCTCTTACCACGCGTGCCTAGCTGCCTCTTATGCCTTTGCTAACGTTGCACGAGTTCCCGTGACTCC
>CAZAGP010000105.1:0-4236 GCA_964484575.1 uncultured Candidatus Bathyarchaeia archaeon
TTGGGTGCTAGGCATGTTTTCGATCATTTTGCAGAAGCATGCGAAACATCCGAACCGACCTGTTCTGTGCGCATGGACAATGCGAAGGTCGTGATTGCAATTTGGCGAGATGACTACACTGTACCCGTCCTGCTCGCGCTAGTCATAATTGGGTTCGCAACCTTTGCTGAATTAATCTTGCGCCCAAGTCGAAAACGCAGGCGAGGACAATGAACGATTATTTGTGGTCAGTCGTTTTTCCTAACGGATCGGTTGATATGATTGCGATCTAGCGGTAGCGTCGTTCCCGTTATAATCATACTCACACTCTTCTGTATTCCATCCGTGCACGCCCAGGAGACAAACATAGCCAACGTTCAATATCCGAAGAGTCTCATCTATGATCTTGACGCGGCATCCGCAATCCCTCCTGCAAAGATTACTGCCACAATCTCCTACAGTGGAGCACAACCCGGGTACTATCTTCAAGCTGGCGTTTTTCAGCTGAATGATGGAAGCCTCGCAAAGGGCTCCGCGTCGGCAAGCCCGGAGAAATGCGTTCAGAATATCTCTGAAACAGACGCGGCTTGCACAATTCCGGTAAAGACATCAGCGGGCGCAGGAAATTTCAGTTTTCTCCTCACTTCCCGACCTCAAAGACTGTGGGATCTTATTCTAGTTGCAATCCTAGCGAACAATTCGCTTAGCATTCTTGATAATTCTGAGAGTGACTACTCGTTCACAATTGACGTTAGCGTAGCACTAACATTCCAAATTACGGTGCCCAATCTAGTCACCGTAAGTATTGATGGATCTAATCATAGCGAGGGGAGCATCAAGCTACCGCTAGTCACCGGATCACATAACGTTACGGTACCTGAGATTGTTCAAGTGAATAATGATACTAGACTCAAATTCGAAGGATGGTCTGATGGTGAGACATCTGCAAATAGAACAGTTCTCCTCGACCATGATGTGAACTTGGAAGCAAATTACACTCAGCAATATCTCCTAACGATCAATAGCCCGGCAGCGGTTTCAGGTGATGGCTGGTACGACAAGGGAACCAACGCAACCTTCTCAGTAAATTCGACCATGCAACCGATGGTAGGCGTATTAGGATATCTTGGGGGTAGACTGGAATTTCAAGGATGGTACGATAATGACCAGTTGATGACCATGTCCGAAACGGGATCAATTCTAATGAACGCGTCGCACTCAATTCAAGCTCGCTGGTATGGTGATTACGCCGTCCCAGTAGGCCTGATTATCTCAACACTAATTCTCCTAAGCTACGCGATTGTATCCCTTAAACGAAAACATCAGTTGAAGCTTGAACGAAGAGCAAGAAGGAAGCATTTGTCGTCGTAATTTGAATTTGCGCTTTAGGATTGGCGCTCTGGACTCCAGGACCCGTTCTCCTCACCTAGGGACCTGCTTCGCTCGTAAGCTGCCCAAATGGCTCTTGACAGGACGGTTCGAAGGCTGCCTTTTTCCAGCTGGTAGAGAGCTTCAGCACTAGTGCCGCCCGGAGAGGTTACCATGTTACGTAGTTCTGAAGGATGCTTCCCGGACTTCATTGCAAAGAGGATGGAGCCCTTTATCGTTTCCGTTACAAGCTCGTACGCTATGTGTCGCGGGAAACCCAGATGCACAGCCGCATCAATCATGGCTTCCATCACCAGGAAGACGTATGTGGGGCCCGTTCCGCTTACCGCAGTTGCCATGTCGAGGAATTTTTCCTCTTTCACGTAGATTTCTTTACCAAAGGCTTGCAGGATAGATCTTGTCTGATTGAGCTGATCCTTGTCCACGCTCGAAGTAGCCGTCCATACGCTAATCCCTTCACCGATCTGGGCTGGGGTGTTCGGCATGACACGTACAACGCGATCGTGGCGTAAACCGCGGCGAATCGAATCAATACGAGCTCCTGCAACAATCGATATCACCAACTGATCAGGGTGGAGTGCTCCGCTCAACTCTTCCGTAACCGATCCTAGATCTTGTGGTTTGATTGAGAAGATTATAATTTTCGATGCTTGAGCAGCTCGTCGATTATCGCTAGTTATTTTGACCTCATAATGCTGCTGGAGTTCCTTAACCCTATCTTTGCGTGGCTCGGCAACTGTTATCTCACTGGCCTTCACCAGGTTCTTCGATAGCAATCCCTGAATCATGGCTTCGCCCATAACGCCGCCACCAACGAACGATATTGAGTCCAATTGACATTTCGCCTGCCTGAAGGAGAAGCTGTCTCAAATATATGTAACGCAGTATCGACGCTGATAATAGCGGTAATCGCATTTGCCAGTGCATATAGTTTCCTTCCAAGGTGAACGCGGCGCATACAGTGAAGAAGCAGCAACAATGTTTTTCGGGCGCAGTATTGGAACGAAACCCTGCCGGACTCTTAGAGAAGTTTTCAAGTCAGTCGAAGAAGGCTCTGCACAATACGGTATAGTTCCGGCTGAGAATTCGCTGGAAGGAAGCATCAACCAAACTTACGACCTTCTACTGGAAGCATCGTTGAAGATCTCTGGCGAAGTGAAGGTTAGAGTTAGACACTGCCTTCTTGCACTTCCTGGAGCCAGACTCGAAGATCTCAACGCAGTATACTCACATCCTCAAGCATTGGCACAATGCGCGGGATTCCTACAGAAACTTGACCTTGAGACCATCCCAGCCTACGATACTGCGGGCAGCGCCAAGATGCTGATTGAGAAGCAGTTGAACGCTGGAGCCATAGCGAGCGAACGCGCTGCTGAGATCTACGGTTTACAGGTTCTGAGGGAAGGTATTGAAGACTTTCCCGAAAACTTCACACGATTCTTCGTACTCGCTAGAAATGACGCGTCTCCGACAGGGAAGGACAGGACTTCCATTGCCTTCGCCACGACGCATACACCGGGCTCACTGCACCGAGCATTAGGTGAGCTTGCTTCGCGTCAGATCAATCTCACCAAAATTGAATCAAGACCAATACGTGGAACCCCTTGGGAATACAATTTCTTCATCGATTTTGAGGGGCACCATAACGATGTAGTCGTTGCTGAGGCGATTAATGCACTTCAGACTTCGACGGCTATGTTGAAGATTCTCGGGTCATACCCACGAGCAGATTAACTGTTAAGGAATAACCTCGCAGCCATTATAATCTGGATTCTTCAAATCATTCATAGTTATTGTTTCATCTTCTAAGAGTCTTCTGATTTTTGGCATGACTTCTGTAAGCCCGGTTATGAGATTACGCACGGTTTGACAGACCTCTTCGAACCCTGTGGGACCCCATAGCTTGGTTACGTTAGCGTACAGACATCGTCCGCCACACAGGCTGAATATGTCACAGCTAGCACACGGTTCGCCAACGGAGACATTCTTCAATGTTTGGGGTGTGTCATTCATGATGTTACCAACGTAGAAATCTTTCATTCCAGCCATCACAGGACAAGGCGTAACGTGCCCATCCGTCTGTATGTTGAAGACTCTCCATCCTGCTCCACATCGCAGCTTACTCCTCTGGTTCATGAGCAAAGAGTGGCAAATACCATTAAATGGGTAAATCGTCCAAACTTTTCCTTCCGTGCTCATGTGCTCAACCCATCTCTGAATTAGCTTTTTGATTCGCGGATTGTAGCTCTGTTTAGCCCATTCGGCGAATCTGCGGCGTGGATAATCATTCTGCCAGAACAACGCGTCCAATTGCCAGTGGATCGCGGATATGATTGGATTCCTAACCAATTCTAGAACTTGCTTATCGATCTCGGTGACCTCGCCTACGGTCATCCGTGCCACAATTTCACCCAGGTAGCCGTTTCTTCGTAAGGCTTCAAGATTCTTCATAACCTTACGATAGGTTCCCTTACCTCGATAGTAATCTGTTAGAGCCTCATTCCCATCAAGTGAAACGAATACCGATTCGAACCTGTTCACGTAAACTGTATCCAATTGATCAAGAAGAATACCGTTTGTTTGCAGTACAAATCTGGCATTTGGTAAGGCCTTCATAATCTCTCCGAGTTTTTCCTGCTTCATCAATGGTTCGCCTCCGTAGAATATTACGCGAGGGTTCGACTCGGATTTCAAGAAGGTTAGGAGAAGTTCCGTATCATAGGCCGTAGAGGACGGTAACGAGTAATCTACAGCAAGGCCATTGAACTCGTTTCCGAAATCCTCGCATGATTTTCCGTAACAGTACAAGCATTGAAGGTTGCATTCAGTAGTTAACGTGACGTAGAAGTTCAATTTGCCCGACTAAGG
>CAZAGP010000106.1:0-9167 GCA_964484575.1 uncultured Candidatus Bathyarchaeia archaeon
AGGAACGGTACTGGGAGAGTCATGAATCATTGGAGGCCGCGTGGCGGAATGCCACAAACTTCGAACGAGAGACATTACAGGGGATCATATTGCTTGCAGCCTCTCTCGTGCACTTGCAGAAAGACGAACCCGATGTCGCGCTCTCAATAATTAAGAGAGCGGACGTCAAGCTTCCTCAGGACGGAACGCTTTATGGAATTGACCTGAGGGAATTAAAACGTCGAGTTGAGGAAATTCTCTCTGCAAGTAATCTTTCTTTCTTCAAGATTCCCCTCATTGACGAACTTTAACAAAGTCCAATAACCTGAAAATGGCGCATATCGTTTTAGCGTCACAAATCTCCCCATCACGTATCTTTGAGAGCGCATCTGTGACCGCGAGAGGTACTACCGTGATGCGTTCATCTTCATCAGTTGATTGTCCGGTCCTGCGCAATCTCGTTGCCAAATAGAAGTGAATTTTCTCGGTGCTGTATCCTGGAGCAACATAGCATTCCATGACTTTTTCTAGCTGCTGACATGCGTATCCCGTTTCTTCCTGAAGCTCTCTCTTAGCGCAAACCTCAGGCGGCTCCCCACTGTTACATGTGCCAGCGGGAATTTCCAGAAGCTCTTTACCTATCGCATACCTATACTGGCGAACAAGTAGAACCTGTTCGTTATCCAGAAGCGGAATGATCACGGAAGCACCAGGATGCTCCACAACCTCTCGAGTTGACTCTACTCCATCATCGAAAATCACTCTGTCCACCCGCAATTTCAGAATCCGACCGTTGAACACGTTGGTTGAGGTTGCACATCGCTCCATTAGAGATCTTCAGACGTATTCATGCTGCTTCTATGTAGCGTTTTTCTCTCGTGCAGAATTGAGCTACTGTTTTTATTCGCAACGCTGCAACTCCAATTAGGATTCGTTAGGAATTGACTAGGAAACTCATACCGGATACTTCGATCATAATAGACGGCAACGTCCCTGTACTGATCGAAAAGGAAGGATTCTCTGACGTGGAAATCGTTATCCCATACGCGGTGTTGGATGAATTACAAGCGCAAGCATCGAAAGGGCGCGAGCCAGGATTCGTCGGCCTTGCGGAGATCAAGAAGCTGCGCGTTTTTTGCGAGTCAAAAGGCATCAAACTGACATTCTTGGGAGACCGCCCTGGTTTTGACGATATTAAACTCGCCAGGAGTGGTCGCCTTGACGCATTAATCACCGATGTTGCAAGAACGGAGAGCGGTATCCTTCTTACCGCTGACTACGTTCAAGCGCTGGTGGCAGAGGCTTCAGGAGTTGAGGTTAAGCACGTACCTGGCGAAGTTAAAACGAGCGGCTTGACTTTTGAGAAGTATTTCACTTCGGACACGTCCAGCATTCACCTCAAGGAAGGAACTTGCCCGCTTGCGAAGCGAGGTATGCCCGGAAAGTTCGAACTTGTGCGCCTCTCAGAGACTCCGATCTCGCTGGAGGAAATTGAACAAATCATCAGGGAACTTACGGAGGCCGCGAGAGTAAGTCGCGACGGCTTTGTGGAGATCAATCGAGCGGGTGCACTCGTAATCCAACTTGGCCGATTCCGGGTAGCGATCACTAGGCCACCCTTATCTGATGGTTTGGAAGTGACAATCGTTCGTCCAGTTGTCAGCCTTACCCTGCAAGACTATCACCTGTCAAGTAAGCTCATGGAGAGATTGGCTACTCGTGCGGAAGGTATTCTTATTGCTGGACCGCCAGGATCAGGAAAGACTACCTTTGCCTCATCCCTCGCTGAATTCTACCTCAGGAAGAACAAGATAGTCAAGACCTTGGAGTCTCCAAGAGACTTACAGGTAGGACCGGAGATAACTCAGTACGGCCCACTCGAAGGCGACTTCGAGAAGACTGCAGAGATACTCTTACTCGTCAGGCCAGATTACACCGTTTTTGACGAGGTCCGTCGAACCAAGGATTTCATGATATTCTCGGACATGCGCTTGGCAGGGGTCGGCATGATCGGTGTAGTACACGCCAGCGAAGCAATCGATGCCATTCAACGTTTCATCGGTAGAGTTGAGCTTGGTATGATCCCTCATGTGATTGACACCATCATCTTCATACAGTACGGTGAAGTGAAGAATATTTTCACTCTCAAACTGACTGTGAAGGTTCCGAGCGGGATGACCGAGGCAGACCTATCAAGGCCTGTTGTTGAAATTTACGACTTCGAAACGGGCAAGCTGCAGTTCGAAATCTACACCTTCGGAGAAGAGAACGTGATTATCCCCGTAAGTGACATGCAGGCCGCCGAGTCTGGAGCAAACAAACTTGCTGAAGAAAGAATCCTCCAAGAAGTACGGAAGTTTGACCCAGACGCAGAGGTTAAGCTGACCTCTGCAAACCGCGCTGTCATCCGAGTGGACAATGAAATCGTGCCAATACTGATCGGTAAGAAGGGGGTTACCATCAACAGGCTCGAGGAGAAGTTGGGAATCAAGCTTGATGTTGAACCGCTGGCTCCTAGCTCAGGTAAGGAAGCGCAATACGAAATTAAGGAAGTCGGCAATCGTTTTGACATAACGTTCGATAAGGACCTGACAGGGAAAGTTGCCAACGTCTACATCGGTGAGGAGTATCTCTTCTCCGCAACAGTCGGTAAGAAGAGTCAGATCCGAGTTTCTAAGAAATCGGACTTGGGCAAGAGCCTCTTGCGAGGTTTGGTTTCGAAGCAGCGAATTAGAATCCTCATTTAGTTTGAGGAGACCGTATCTTCACTACTACGCCTGCCAACTTCGTTGAGAACTCTCCGATCTCCTCAGTCAGGAGCCTTATCTGATCGCTAGCCTTCGTCTCAACCTCAATGGTCCTGCGAAGCTCATCTTCCAGTTCGTTCTTGAGTTTGAGATTCGCTCGACCTCTCTCCCTCAGTGTTCTCAATTCCTCGACTAGGGAGGCAGTTTCGGGATCAATCATACATTGATCATATTTCTGTTTCAAGCCTCTTGCTTTCGTTTGGATTGCCAGGAGCGAGTCATGTGAAACAACCTCTTCAGTTCGATCTGTCACTTTCTTCGCCTCTCTCTGCTTGAGAGCGAGTTTTCCGCTTGAGACGGCACGGGATAGAGCGTACATGACTTTCTTGAGGTTCGGGTAACCTTCATCTTCACTTATGAAAGTGGCGAAGGGTCTTCTTAGATACTCTCTAGTGCTTTCCCTCACTTCAAGCGGTAACGGGTAATTGCCGCGCTCCGAGAGCGAAGCCAGCTTTCTAAGCGGCCTTCCTAACCTGCTGAATCCTGTACGGAGAAGTTCTACCTTCAGACCACGCAATTCTCCGTCAATTTGCATGTACTCCTTCATCTTCTGGTTCTGTCGGATCTGGTCGACTTGCTGTCTTAGGCTTTCATCAGTCTTCGTCGCGTCCGCAAGTTTTTCCTTTACGCCCCTTGTCTGTGTGGAGATTGAGTCTTTGGTTGATCTCAATTTGTTCATTGACTTCAGTTTTTCATCTAGATCCTCAAATGACTTCAAGACGGCACCGTGCCCCATTAGATAGTTGTGAAGTTCGTCGCTTAGGCGACGCAACTTGTCTATGTTTCCGCCGAGAGTCATCGTATCGATGATGTAGAACGGTCTGATCTGGTTAAGGTACTCGCTTCTGACTCGCGCACACTCTGAAGCCGTCTTAGATAATTCACGTTGGAGTGCTCTCAAAGAGACAGTATCCTTTTCGTTCGGGAGGTTGATCGACTTGCAGATGTCAGCGATTAGCGTCGTGAGTCTGCTGAGGGTTTTCGCGGCCTTATACTGAGCTCTATTGTCGTGCTTTGATTCCATGTCTTGTTCGGCTTTCTTCGATAATTGCTGACAATAGTCAGGAAGCCCGTTCACGGCTTTCTCGACGTCGGCTCGAAGTTTGTCTCTTTCGCGTTCTGCTTGGGTAAGTTTAGAAGCTAGTGAACGCCGAAGCCATGCTTCAAGCTCTTCGATCTCAACTTGACTCATTACGGACCCTGGTTCGTGTGGATGAAGCACAAGGTGTCCGGTTCTCTATAAGGTAGGATGTTACCTTGCTTCTTCCCTTAATGTGATAAGTATCGTCTCGACGACAGATTCTGCCCTATCTATCCGTTTGGATATGTCATTCATTACCGTGTCAAATGTTTCTCGCGTGATCTTGCCCGCGCGGTATTGGCTTCGAACTTGATCTGTGCTTGCGCGTGAGGCTTGAGATTCAGCTTCCGCCCTATCGATACGTCTGATCAATTCATCATATCTAGGGCTTACCGTACGAAGTTCCGATTTCACTTCCATAAGTGATTTGTTAATTTCGTCTAGACGGAGGTCGATGACTTTGCTTCTCCTTCGGAACTCGTGCTTAACGAGGCTGCCTCTATTCACATCTTCCTCCATCACAATCAATTCCCTGGAAAGGGCGATTCTTTCGTCATAGAGGCTTACGAATTCTCGGAGTCTTTCTACGGGGATAGGTACCGCGAGTTCTGGACCGAGCCTGTATTTTCTAACCATGACTGCTGCGAAGACAACTACTTCGAACACGAAGAGCCATGGCAGTACTCGGGATGCGGACAGGAAAGGAAGATAGTCAACGGACATTCCGAAAGTAAGATTGTTCAGGCTAGTGATGTCGTAGATCTGGATTGTCCTATAATCCGAACTCACGTTGAAGGCCGGGGTTATTGGTGATTGTGATGGAAGCTTAAGATCTCCTAATGAGACCCCACTCGGAGCAAAGATTCTGATGGTTGCTTGAGGTATTATCAGATCCTCTACATCGTTGAATAACGGAATTGTAAGGTTGTATCTTCCCCACCAGCTAGTTTGCTTCAGATATTCTGAGGGCGGTAAATTGTATGTTAACGTGAAGTTGAACCATTCGTTGCCCTTAAACGAACCGTATCTTGGAGTGACCGAAACTTGGTATGGTGGTCCAGGATCCTGTGTAGATGCCCAAATTGCGCCTACAGGATCATAGGCCATAACATTATTCGCCCCGTCGGGGAGAGTGAGTGACAGGCTTGTAAGCGCTATAGACGGATTGTATAGGGCATAACTGTCTGTCACGGTCAGCGAGCCGCTTCTATCAATTGTAATGTCACGTTCGGCCGTAATCAGGTTAATTATCTGTTGGGTTACGGATCGGAACGGCCCGTAGAATGTTTGAATCGAGTATGCTTTCCAGGGCTTATACGAGTTCACTAATGCCGGGAATCCGTTTACTCGGGTCGAAACGTAGGTGGAATTAGGTATTGTGACAAATGAGGAGTCCTGCGGAGCAAGAAGTGTCACGTTAGCGACTTCGGCGTCCTGTGTGAGCACAGGAGCAGCCGTGAAGTTGTACTCGAATCCGGTGCCAACAACTCCAACGAGGTTGTTGAAAATGGAGGTTACAGTAAACTTGTACGTCTCGTTTGAGCCTAGGTCCTGAGCGTAATGGACTCGTAGCCAGTAAAAGTCAGATGTTGAATTAACGTTCGCGTCAACGATCAGGGTTCTGCCGAGATTGTCACGAGCTGAAACGTAATAGAAGTCGCTTTGATATTGCTTAAGGAAGCCGAAATCAAGATAGGATGATGAGCCTGTTCCGTTATTCGTTACGTTAAACGCGTCACTAATGTGAATTACTCCAAACGGGCCTAATGAGATTGTTCTAAGAATCTCAATTTTAACCCCTTTCGTGGTAGCAGCCTGTGAAGCGGTGGCTGAGACGTTTGGGGCGACGAGACCTAGAATTAGAACTATGAATAAGCCGCAGACAAACAGTTTGGTTTTCAACCTCAGCTTAGCTCCGCTTTCATCGGTGTCCGAATTGAACTGCCCCGTCAATGGGACGTTCAATATTTATCCATTCTGGCGTGTGTTCTCCTAGCTTTGCAGCAATGCGGAACGCCAATTTGGCGGCACATCTTTAATCTTCCTTGCTGGTAGACCGGCGAAAATGGTCCTCGGAGGGACATCCCCATTCACCAAGGACTGTGACCCTACTACAGCCCCTTCGCCCACGACGATGCCGGGAAACAGGATTGCATTTGCACCGACGCTAGCGCCCCTCCTCACTATTGGACCGACAAGTTTGAACTCTCTCTGGTACACGTACTTGTCATTCGCAAACACGCAACATGGCCCTAAGAAGACACTATCTTCCACGGTCGAATATGTGCAGATGTATACACCCGTCTGTACCGAAACTTTCGACCCAATATTTGACTTTCCGTCAACAACGACATTCGTTCCAAGCTTGGTTCCGCTCCCCACGACCACTTCTTCGCGTAGCATGACGTTATGGCCGAATACTGTGTCGTCTCCGACCTTTACTCCGGAATAGATTGTTGTACCTGATCGTATTACACAGTTCTTTCCGATGATAGTCTGAGGTTTGGATGTGATCCGATGCTTCTGTCGAAGCTCTTCCATTCCGGAAACGTCCGGGTGTCCAATTACACAATTGGATCCCACGTAAGTTCCGTCCCCAATATTCACTGGGCCGAGGATTATTGCGTTCGAATCAACAAGAACATCTTGGCCAGTCTTGATCTCTCCTTCGAGGCGTGCCCCAGGCCGGATGCACGTATTCGGCCCCAGAAGGTCCCGTCTCTCAACGAAAGGTGAAGCGTCAACTACTGACATTGCCTGATTACCCGTAGAAGATTTGATGCAAGGTGAACTAATTTAATATGGTCATGAACCGAAATTGAATAATAATCAGTGCGTGTACTCGGTCGAGGATAGTAATGTCGGAGCTCCAGCGATACATCCCGAACAGCACCCCTCTCCTGATGAGGGAGATGCTTGAAGAGATCGGGGTTGCTTCAATCGAGGAGCTCTTCTCCGACATTCCGAAGAGGATACGCGACGCGGCGAGCCTGAATATTCCTTCACGTATGTCCGAAGCTGAAGTCCGACGTAAAGTGGAAGCTGTTCTAAGTAAGAATTTGTCCACGCGCGAGATAGTGTCCTTCTTAGGGGCAGGGGTTTGGCCGCATTATGTCCCTGCTGCTGTTGATGCGATCCTTTCACGAGGGGAATTTCTCACCTCGTACACGCCGTATCAGCCCGAGATATCACAGGGGATGCTTCAGGCTATGTTCGAGTATCAAAGTCTCGTTTGTGAACTTACGGAGATGGAGTACGCGAACAGCTCACTTTACGACTGGTCCACGGCGTTAGGTGAGTCGGCAAGGATGGCTGCTCGTGTGACCGGACGCCAGGAATTCATCGTCCCACATTACAGCAGTCCGGAGCGAAATCGTACTTTATACTCGTTCGCTACGTCCGCCGGCATTAAGATTTTGGAAGTACCACAGAACAGGAAGACCGGTGCCGTTAGTCTGTCTGATCTGCGAAAGCTTCTCTCGCCACAAACCGCCGCAGTCTACGTCGAGTATCCATCTTTCCTTGGATTCGTCGAGGAGGAGGTGGAAGAGATCGGTAGGATAGCGCATCAACAAGGGGCCCTCTTCGTCGTCGGAGTAGAACCTACGTCGCTGGGAATACTGAAGCCGCCGGGCGAGTTTGGGGCAGATATTGTAATTGGTGAGGGTCAACCACTTGGAAATCACATGAACTTCGGAGGCCCACTTTTAGGTATCTTTGCATGCAAGGGCGAAGGGCCGCTCAGGCAGATGCCTGGACGGATAATCGGCAGAACTACAACACAGGATGGAGAACACGAAGCCTACTGCATGGCTCTCCAGACGAGGGAGCAGCATATTCGACGGGAAAAAGCCACGTCCAACATTTGCACGAACGAAGCGCTGATGGCTATCGGCGCCTCTGTCTACCTTTCCATCTTGGGTCCAAGAGGATTCACGGAACTGAGCACCCTTATCTCTGAACGTACTAGGTATGCACAGGAAAGAATCAGTCGTCTGAAGGATGTAAACGCCCCCTGCTTCGATTCGTACCACTTTATGGAATTTACTGTAAACTTCGAGAAGACAGGCAGGAAGGTTTCAGAAATTAATCAGGACCTTCTACGGGCTGGAATACAAGGAGGTTTGGATCTCAGTACGATTTTCCCTGATCTAGGACAGACCGCCCTCTACTGCTTCACGGAGGTCCATTCACATGAAGATATCGACATGCTGGTCGATAAACTTCAGCAAATCCTCCGAGGAGGCAACTAGGCATGGTCTTCGCCCAAGCGAGATGGGATGAACCGTTAATCATCCAGCTTTCAAGCACAAATCAACGACTTGATTACGCATGGGACGAAACGTCTGCCCCACCGCACAACGTTAGACGACGGATACCGCCCAATCTTCCAGAATTGGCTGAGATCAACGTCATCCAACACTATACTCGTCTATCGCAGCAGAATTACGGCGTTGATCTAGGCTTTTACCCATTGGGCAGCTGCACCATGAAATATAATCCTAAGCTAAGCGATCAGATCGCTTCATCACATAAAATCCTAGAAATGCACCCATACCAAGACCCTAAGACTGCGCAGGGAATTCTTCAGATAATGTACGAGGCTTCACATCTCTTAGCCGATATTGTTGGCATGGACAAGATTACGTTCCAGCCGGCCGCGGGTGCACATGCTGAATACACAGGAGTTCTCCTCATGCAGGCCTATCATGCGGACCGAAACGCCGGACGACGAGATGAGATAATCGTTCCCGACTCAGCCCACGGTACAAATCCAGCAAGCGCCGCTATGGCAGGCTACAGGGTCCTGCAAATACGATCAACCAACGGGTGCGTTGATAAGGAGGCGCTGAAAGGTGCCGTAAGCCCAAGAACTGCTGGACTAATGATAACTAACCCTAACACTCTCGGTATATTCGAGCGAGACATAATCGAGATCGCTGGCATTGTGCACGATTCGGGAGGGCTCCTGTACTATGACGGGGCAAACTTGAACGCTATTTTAGGGAAAGCAAAGCCAGGAAGCATGGGCTTCGATATAATTCACCTAAACCTCCACAAGACATTTGGCACGCCACATGGAGGTGGCGGACCCGGTTCAGGACCAGTCGGCGTCACTAGGTCACTGTCCGAATATCTCCCCGTACCCATCGTTGAATACGACGGAAGAGAATACTACCTGAACTACGATATTCCGAAATCAATTGGGAAGGTTAAAGCGTATTATGGTAGCGTAGCAGTCGTTCTCAGGGCCTATGTCTACGTCCTCCTCCATGGATGTGACGGCCTCCAGACCGTTT
>CAZAGP010000107.1:0-2982 GCA_964484575.1 uncultured Candidatus Bathyarchaeia archaeon
GACGTCGCCGGAATGCGCCGACGGAGCGCCCGATCGTTTAGAATTACTTAATAATTTTGTCGCGAAAGGCTTACTCAAATTCATCGGGTAGCACGATTTCTGATGTTGCGCCAGGAACATTGCGCGCGCGACGTGCAGCGAGGCTTCTACCCGGCAATGACCGCTTAGGGTCGATATCGTTGAAAAAGTCGGCGTTGCTATCGGCTTGAAGTCCTGATTCAGTCCTCCTTGAGCAGGAGGCAGAGCGATGATGGGCGAACGGATGGTGGCGCAGGAAGAGCTGTTCTACGAGTTCCGCCTGGAGCGCCGCGTCCCATCCGACCACTTGCTTCGCTCGATTGACCGTAAGCGTTGCGGCGGCAGCACATGGCGGCGCGGTGCCTTGCTGTGATGCAAGGTGAGGATGGATGACGTTCAGCAAACACCTGGATTGGAAGAGAGCGCTCATACGAGTGGTCGTAAGAGCGCACGCAGTCAGCGGGTAGAGATCATCACGCGGGGCGAACGGCGGCGCTCTTGGACGCTGGAGCAGAAGCGTGAGATCGTGGCGGAGAGCCTGGGCTCCGAGCTGACGCCGCCCGAAGTTGCGCGCAAGCACGCGATCAGCTCGGGTCAGCTCTACACGTGGCGGCGGCAATTGCTGAACATGCCGGGCACTGTGATCGAACGCGCCATGCCGCGGTTTGCTGCGGTGGATCTGGCGCCGGCCTCGCCAGGCGCATCGGAGCCGACGCCAACCGGCGGCGCCGTGCCGCTTGCATCGGCGCGCGCTGGTGGGATGATCGAGATCGTGTTGCCGGGCGGCGTGTCGCTGCGCGTGGATGCCGAGGTTGATGGCGCCGCGCTCCGCCGGGTGCTGGATGCGCTGGGCCGTCGATGATCGCGCTGGCCCCGGGCCTGCGCGTCTATCTGGCGTGCGGCGTCACCGACATGCGCAAAGGGATGGTGGGGTTGGCGATGCTGGTGCAGCAGACGCTGGGAGCGGATCCGTTCGACGGCGCCGTGTTTGCCTTTCGTGGCCGGCGTGCCGGGCTGATCAAGCTGATCTGGCATGACGGCATCGGCCTGTGCATGCTGAGCAAGCGGCTGGAGCGCGGACAGTTTGCCTGGCCATCGGCCAGCACGACCGGCCGGATCGCGCTGTCATCGGCGCAACTGGCGGCATTGCTCGACGGCTGCGAGTGGCGGGCACCGGTGCCCCGCCGCATGCCCGCGCTTGCCGGATGATTTTTTGCTTGTTGAGCACAACAAGTTCTGGCAGCGACGCGAAGCGGTCGTTCATCATGGTGTTATGCCGAGCGATGGAGATGGCCTGCCGGATGATCCCGCGATCTTGCGGCAGATGCTGCAGGAGCTGCTGGCCGAGAACGACAAGCTGCGGCTGCTGATCCAGCGCTTCACGCGCCATCAATTCGGTCGCCGGTCCGAACAGTTGACGCCGGATCAGTTGCAGTTCGGTCTGGAGGATCAGGAACAGACCATTGCCGAGCATAGGGCAGCGCGTGACGCCGCCGAGGCCGCCGCCGGTGGCCAACCCAAACCGCGCGCCAGGCGCCCGGTGCGCAACCACGGCGCCCTGCCATCGCATCTGCCACGCTACGAAGTGATGATCGACACCGATCACGCGGCGTGCCCTTGCTGCGGTGGCGCCATGCATTGCATCGGCGAATTGCGCAGCGAGCAACTCGACATCGCGCCGGCGCAATTGCGCGTGCGGGTGACACGGCGGCCACGCTATGCCTGCCGCACCTGCGAGGAGAGCGTGGTAGTGGCGCCGGCGCCGGAACGTCCGATCGATGGCGGCATGCCGACCGAGGCGCTGATCGTGCATGTGGTGGTCAGCAAGTTTTGTGATTCGCTGCCGCTGTATCGGCAGTCGCAGATGCTGGCGCGCCAGGGTATCGCACTGGATCGCTCGACGCTGAGCAATTGGGTGGGCAGTGCCTGCTGGTGGCTGACGCCGCTCTACGAGCTGGTGGTCGCGACCGTGCTATCGTCGCCCAAAATCTTCGCCGACGACACCAGTTTGCCGGTGCTCGATCCCGGGCGCGGTCGCACCAAGACCGGATATCTCTGGTGTTATGCAGTCGATGACCGGCCCTGGCGCGGTCCCACCCACCCGGCGGTAGCCTACATCTATGCCGAGGACCGCAAGAACGCGCGCCCTGCCGAACACCTCGCGCACTTCGAGGGAGTGCTGCAGGTCGATGGCTACGGCGGCTTCAAGCGCCTGGCCGGTGATCGGCCTGATATGTCGATCCGCCTGGCGTTCTGCTGGGCCCACATGCGGCGCGACTTTTTCCAGTTCCACGCTTCAACGAAGTCGCCGCTTGCGGCCGCGGTGCTGACGCGCATTGCCGCACTCTACGCGATCGAGGCCGAGATCCGCGGCCAATGCGCCGAATATCGGTGGCAAGTTCGACAACAACGAAGTCGACCGGTCGTGGAGGCGCTGCACGACTGGCTGCATGTGCATATAGATAAGGTGTCTGGTGCGTCCGATCTGGCCAAGGCCATGCGCTACGCGCTCCGCCATTGGCCCGGCCTGACCGCGTTCCTCGATGACGGCCGCATCGAGATGGACTCGAACACAGTGGAGCGCGCCATCAGACCGCATACCCTGACGCGCAAGAATGCGCTGTTCGCCGGCAGCGATGGCGGAGCACGTCATTGGGCGATCGCGATGACGCTGATCCAGACGGCGAAGTTGAACGGCGTCGATCCGATGGCCTGGCTCACCGATGTATTGGAGCGCATCGTCTCCGGGCGAACCAAGGTCAACCAACTGCACACGCTGCTGCCGTGGAATTGGGCGGCGGAGCGGGAACAGACACCGACGCCCCTCGCTGCATAACCACCGCGCCCAATCGCGGCACCGCAAACCAACGCCATTTCAAGGTGCTGCGGTCGCCCCGCTTACCCTTCGGCAGTACCTATCAGAACATCGTAGGCAAATCGATCATCGGGGTTGGGGTGGTCATT
>CAZAGP010000108.1:0-3794 GCA_964484575.1 uncultured Candidatus Bathyarchaeia archaeon
GGGTTGTAGAATGAATTATATACGATCGTAGCTTGGCTTCGACTCATGTCTGAGAATCCTGTGATTGGTCAGATCCTGGACCTCTACAAACCGATATGGGCGTTGAGCCATGCAGCTAGTCTGTTTGAATGGGATTTAGAGACCAACATGCCTGTTGACGCTGCCAAGTCGAGGGGTGTCGCGCAGGCACAGCTTGCTTTGATCCGTCAGCAGAAGGTGCTAGGCCTGAAAGAAATAGCGTCAAAGGCCGAGCACTTGGGCGGGCTTAACGATTACGAGAAGGGGATCGTTAGGAAGATTAATCGGGAGTTGGAATACAGCATGAAAGTGCCTCCCGAACTTGTAGAAGAACTTACGAGGACAACAGCTGAAGCATCAGTTGTCTGGAGGGAGGCAAGAAGACAGTCTGATTTTTCACTTTTTGAGCCGCAGCTTGAGAAGATTGTGCGGCTGAAGGTAGAGGAAGCGAATAAGCTAGGTTACGAAGGCCATCCGTATAATGCCTTGATGGATCTCTTCGAGGAAGATCTCACAACCCGGGATGTTGACAGAGTTTTCTCACCACTCGCGGTAGCCCTGAAGAAGATTCTTGAGGGCGTAGAATCCGGCAAAACTTTCCCGAGCAGTCACAAGCTCGAGGATGTCGCGTACGACGAGGGAGCCATGAGACGGGTGAATCAAGAGGTTCTGCGAATTCTTGGAATGCCGGACAAGACTTTCCGGATGGATGTCTCGACGCACCCGTTCACGGCATCAATGTCCATGGATGATGTGCGGATCACAACGAGGTACGAGGGAAAAAGCTTCAGAGAAACTATCTTCTCAGTAATCCATGAATGTGGTCATGCACTATACGATCTTCAAGTTGATCATTCATTGGAATATTCCCCTCTAGCTAGCGGGCCCTCGCTAGGAATGCATGAGTCACAATCAAGATTTTGGGAAAACTTCGTTGGAAGAGGCAGAGAATTCACGAAACTTCTCTACCCGACCCTGAAGAGGAACCTAACCTTCGCCTCAGAATATTCAGAAGATGACATCTACAGGTACTTCAACCTTGTAAGGCCGAGCCTCATTCGAGTAGCTGCAGACGAAGTAACCTACAACTTTCACATAATAGTCCGCTACGAAGTTGAGAAGAAACTGATTGACGGAGAAGCAAAAGTCTCAGAGATACCGGAAATCTGGGACGATATGATGGAAGAATACGTTGGCGTAAGGCCGAACAACCTAGCGGAAGGGGTCCTTCAAGACGTCCACTGGAGCGGTGGAATGATAGGCTACTTCCCTACGTACTCCTTAGGAAATGTCATCGCCGGAATGGTATCCAACCGTATGCAACGCGACTTAAACCTCGAAGAGGTCATATCGCGAGGCGACTTGAACCCCATAAAGTTGTGGCTGAAAGAGAACATACACAGATGGGGAGCAATCTATTCACCCAAAGAATTACAGCAGAAGGTATTCGGAGATGCATACAACCCGGAATACCTCGTAAAGTACTTGGAACAGAAATACCTAAGTTAAATCCGCCAAGATACCCATCAACTGCGGAAAGGCATCAAGGTTGCTGATTTGAAGAAACGAAACGTGAACCCAGCAATCGCCGGGCTTCTTTCACTAATAGTTCCAGGATTAGGTCAGATTTACGCAGGGAAAGGTGACCGTGGCGCGGCAATCCTAGTCGCGGGAATTATAGTTGGCACGCTAGCTTTAATCTGGCAAACCCTCTACGCCGCGTACACGCCAAATCTAATGATATATCCCTACCCGTTCTATCGGGTCAGTTTAGCCGCGTACGCTACAGTATTCTGGATTTGGCAAACTGTAGATGCATACAAGGTAGCAAAACGGGATTGAGACGCTTCCCGTTCACTCAATTCCCCATCGTATCCTATTCCAGACCCTTTCATGCAGGAAGTAAGCTACAGTCGTGTAGATGTTGCTGATAATCATGAAACCTAAAGCAACGTCAATCCGATGCGTGAGTAGGTAAATTACGGAAAAATCCAGAATGACAATCACGATTCTGTACGTGATAGCTTTCACTAGCGACCTTTTAGTTGTTCTATTTGGCATATGCACTCACCAATTCCAACAAACATAAGGTAGACAACTCTTACCCTTACATTGAACGGGACCAGGGACTTACCGTTCTAGCCACACCATGACGCAACTGTTAGCCACGATTGAAGCGATACGCAACGATTATGCCGCACATCATGCACTCGAACGCGGCTACACGTCTAAAGTTTCCCAGATTCAAAGCTTCTCGAATAGGGAAATATGTCATATATTCCCAAAGTCAGGCTGGTTCGGTCAACAAGGCTTCCTTTACCCACACTCCAGTTCGACATCGAAGGCGTTGGCGTGATGCGAATGTCGAGGTTCCTGAGGAAAACCAGATGCCTCAAGAATTACTACTACTGGAAACCTAAACGTACAGGTTCATCAACGTACTCGATCAACTATAACGGAACTGTGTTAGAGCTCACATTAGCTCACCTCGGAATGATGAGTGACGAATGGAATCTCTGGAAAGAGATCTATCTACCACTGTTCCAGTTGGGAGGCAAGACGGTTCTAGATGTTGGAGCAGGCTCAGGTGAAACTGCCTTCTTCTACTTTCTAAACGGAGCAGAGAAGGTAATTGCGATTGAGCCAAATCCTATCGCAGTGAAGCTTCTGAGGAGGAATGCAAAGCGCAACAAATGGAATGTAGATATCCTACCCAGATGCTTCAAATTGGCTGACATGGATCTGGATTATGATTTCATGAAAATGGATGGCGAAGGATGCGAAGAACTCTTACTTGATTTCAAAAGGGAACTGAATCCATCCATCATTGAGGTCCATAACAGGTACGTTGCTGAGAAGTTGAGCGATCGATTCAAAGAGCTTAAACTAGTCAAAGTCTGGGAGAATTTGCTGTTTCTGACCAGTAAGTGAGACAGCGTATCAATCTTCTTCATTTCATCACTGGACTTGATTACCCGTATTAAGTTGAGTTTGTGGTTGTAAAGCTAGTCTTGAACATTGACTGGTTCCGAGAGCAATGTAAGTCATTGACGCTTGCAGATTTATCTTAGTTTAGGTCTTTCTGGCTCAACTTTGGAATTAATCGTGGAGTTCGCCTCATGTACTCAAGATACTCCTCACCGAACCTATCAATCAGGGTGGCCTCCTCCTCTCGTATTGACGTGTATAACAATGCGAGTAAGGCAAGTGTAGGTAGGAGGATGAACAGATTTGCTGCTAAGATGGCGAGAGCAATCATGAAGATGAATACCCCTAAGTAAATCGGGTGTCTAACAATCGTATATGGAGGAGCGGTGACGAGGACCGTGTCCTTCCTCACTCCACTTACGGAAGGAGCCCAATTTCTTCCGAGCGACAAATAACCCCACGATATGAACAATTCCGCCAGAATAGCTACGCCAACCATAACAAGTCGGACCCAACCGGGAAACGGAATCGAGAAAGACGTTATCCAAATAGGAAGTAGTATGTAGAGCATTGTCCCAAAAAAATATGGTACGGCCAAAGCAATGGCCACAAAGCGTAAACGTCTTGCAAGTCGCGTGGTCTTCTTCTTACTTACGGATCCTTTAGCCGAGTAGCTTACTATTATGACATTACCGAAGAAAATTATCCATAAAGCAGAGAACGCAACTCTCAAGAACAGTTCGCTCATCACGTTCAAGACCATGTAATGGAATTCTTCGCTCGTCCTCTGTTGAGATAGTTATGGCGGGCCCGCGGGGATTTGAACCCCGGACCCCAGGCTTCTCCCG
>CAZAGP010000109.1:0-10055 GCA_964484575.1 uncultured Candidatus Bathyarchaeia archaeon
GAAATCGTTATGGCAAGTAGTCGTGGGGTTGTGAAGGGCTGCATTCTAATTAGAGTACGGCCTGGACGGCATTACGTAGTATCGGAGGAAATTTCTGCCTTCAAAGGCGTGAAATCTGCGTTCGCCGTAATGGGAAGTGCAGATGTTGTCGCACGCATCGAAGTGGAGAATATGAAAGCGTTCACAAGCCTCGGGATCCAGATCGGGGACCTCCCTGATGTCGTGAGCACAGAGACATTGGTGGCTGCGGAGGAGTAGACTTTGATTCGAGCAGTGATGCTGTTTAGGAGTGGAAGTAGAGTTCCCAAGGCGGTAAGCTTAGCGAATAAACTGAAATCTCTTGAATTTGTGACTGACGCGTATGCTGTTTACGGGAGGTTTGATGTCATCGCCTTCTTGGAGAGCGAGAACGAGAAACAACTTCTCAACTCGTTTTACAACGCCACTAAACTTGAAGGCATCATCAGTTCGGAAACTCTCATAGACCTAGCCGTTAATGACGACTCTAAAGATTACGGGAAAGGTTACCTATCAATGTGAAGCAAAGAGTACGCATAACTGTGGATTCCGCGCTAGATTCGCGGTTTGTCCCGGTCGAAACTATCGATGCCGTTATGCATTCTGGGAAAGCTTTCTTCGAGAACCATTGATCGAGGTCCGACGTCGACTGCTAAGCTTGAAGCACTTTCTTCGAAGGGAGATCATAGTACCGGTTTCCGTAAACACTCGTCAAATACTTATGATATTTTTCATTCGTGCCGGTTACGACGCGTTCGTATTCGTCACGTAGTCGGACGGTAATTCGGCCTTGTCGCCCGTTTCCTACCGTTTTGCGATCGATACTGAGGATTGGGGCAACTTCAGCCGCCGTACCCGTGAAGAATGCTTCGTCACATGTGTAGAGTTCCGCTCTGCGAATGAGTCGTTCCGTGAGAGGCATGTCAAGATCGTGAATTAAGCTGATGACTGTTTGACGTGTGATGCCGTTCAATATGTCGGAGCTGTATGTTGGAGTGGAGATTACGTCGTCTTTGACGATGAAGATGTTTTCGCCTGTGCCCTCAGATACGTTTCCGCTTGAGTCAAGGAATAGTGCTTCATCGAACCCAGCTTGGCCCGCCTCAGTCCTCGCGAGGACTGAGTTTATGTAATGACCGCAAGCCTTTGCCATTGCCGGGACTGCTGGTTCACCGACGCGTCGCCAACTTGATACGCAAATGTCGAGGCCTCTCTTATTCTCGTCAAAATATTTCTCGTATGGGAAAGCTATTATGCTGACAGACGTGGGTGTTGCTCTAGCATCCAGGTTTATCCCTCCAACTCCCTTGAAGGCGATGGGTCTAATGTACAGCGAGGAGTGGAAATCGTTCTTCTCGATGAGTTGTAGAACCGCGTCGTGAAGTTCCATCTGCGTGTATGGCAGTTCGAACGTGTATATCTTCGCTGATTCCTCCAAACGTTTCAGATGGTCCTTGAGCCGAAAGACTAGGAGTTCATCGCCGACGCTGTAGGCTCTAATTCCTTCGAATACGCCACTTCCGTAGTGTAAGGCGTGGGTGAAGACGTGGACGGTCGCCTTCTCCCAAGGCAGGATTTCTCCATCCAACCAGACGAATTTCGCGGGAGGTTTGAACATTTTCATTCTCTCCTAACATCAATCATTTGAAACGGTTTCAGTTTCTCTTCGTATGACCGGATCATTTCCTCGTGCTTCAGCGTCATGGAAATATCATCTAGCCCTTCTAGCAAGCATCTCTTCCTGAACAGATCAATGTTGAAGGGGATACTTCCGTTGGGCTTCTGGATTAGCTGGTTCTGCAGATCTACGACTATTGCGTAGCCTTCTGCCTTCGCGACTTCGCCGAACAATTGCCTAACGGTTGCTTCCTCGAGAGTTACTGGGAGGATGCCGTTCTTGAGTCAGTTGTTGTAGAATATGTCAGCGTATGAGGATGCGATGAGCACCTTGAACCCGTAATCCAAGAGCGCCCAGGCTGCATGTTCGCGGGAGCTTCCGCAACCGAAATTCGCTCCTGTCAGGAGCACTGTGCCTCCCCTGAAACGGGGAGAGTTTAAGACGAATTCAGGGGTCGGCTCACCGTCAACGTTGTAGCGCCAGTCGTAGAAGAGGTATTGACCGAAGCCGGTTCTCTCTACACGTTTAAGGAACTGTTTCGGAATTATCTGGTCAGTATCCACGTTAACTCGGTCGAGTGGCACTACGAGACCCTTGTGTACCTTGAATTGTTCCATGGTGTCCGTCAACCATCTATTTTCCAATCGCGAATGTCCACGAAGTGGCCTGTCACTGCGGCAGCTGCTGCCATCATTGGGCTGACGAGGTGCGTTCGTCCCCCGCGTCCCTGTCGTCCTTCGAAATTCCGGTTCGACGTGCTTGCGCATCGCTCGCCTGGCGCAAGGATGTCGGGGTTCATTCCTAGGCACATGCTGCATCCGGACTCTCGCCATTCGAATCCTGCCATTTTGAAAATCCTGTGAAGTCCACGTTCCTCGGCTTGATATTTGATCAGTTGTGATCCTGGAACAACCATAGCGCGCACTCCAGGGGCAACTTTCCTTCCTTCGATTACCTTTGAGGCGGCAACAAGGTCCTCTAGTCGAGAGTTGGTGCATGAACCGATGAAGACCCTGTCAATTTTAATTGACTCTATCCTAGTCCCGGGCTCAAGGCACATGTACTCCAGCGCGCGAGCCACAGCTTTCTTCATGTCCGAGTCAAGGAAATCGTCGGAGTGAGGTACCTTGCCTGTGACGTCTGTGACCATCGCGGGCGTTGTTCCCCAGGTGACTTGCGGCGTCATCCTGCCAGCGTTCAATTCCACTCTCTTATCGAACGTGCCTGGGTCAGCAGACAGACTGCGCCAATACTCCTCAGCCTGTTCTAACGCTCTGCCTTTCGGGGCGTACTTTCTGCCTCGAATATAGCGGAACGTTGTTTCGTCAGGAGCTATCATTCCGGCCCGGGCTCCGCCCTCTATCGTCATGTTACAGATTGTCATGCGTTCTTCCATTGAGAGTGCCATGATTGCGCTGCCACGGTATTCGACCACTGAGCCTGTTCCCCCAGCGGTGCCAATACGACCGATTATTGTGAGAATGATGTCCTTAGCAGTCACTCCGTTCGGCGGGGTTCCGTCCACGTGAATCTCGAATGACCGCGGTTTCGCGAGCCAAAGACATTGTGTAGCTAGCACGTGTTCTACTTCACTTGTTCCAATGCCAAGGGCCAAAGCCCCGAAGGCGCCGTGAGTTGATGTGTGACTGTCTCCGCACACTATCGTAAGTCCAGGGAGGGTGATGCCGAGTTCGGGGCTAATCACGTGAATTATTCCCTGGTAAGGGCTGCTTAAATCGAAGTGGGTGATGCCGTGCTCTGAACAGTTTCTAGCTAAAGTGTCCACTTGTTTCTTTGAGATTGGATCCTGTATTGGGAGAGATCGATTCGTTGTCGGCACGTTATGGTCAACCGTAGCGAAGGTTAGGTCCGGTCTCCTTACGCGCCTCGAGGCTATTCTGAGACCTTCGAAGGCTTGAGGGGAGGTTACCTCATGAATCAGGTGTCGATCGATCCAGATTAGACTTGGTCGATTTACCTCTTCGAATACAACGTGGTTATCCCAAATCTTCTCAAAGAGTGTTCGAGACATCGCAGGTCCACTTTGCTCATGGTCAGTTGCAGACTGCGCCTTCAGACGCGGAGTGGACTAGCTTAGAATACTTCCAGAGGGCACCTCGCTCAAAAGCGGGTTTTGGAGCTTTCCATTCTGAGAGTCTGGAAGATATTTCCCGATCAGTCAAGCTAGCTTGGAGAAGTCGACGCGGAATATCAATAGTGACGTAGTCTCCGTTTCTTAGAGTCGCTATTGGACCACCGTTTTGTGCTTCTGGCGACACGTGTCCAACCATCAGGCCGCGTGTTGCTCCTGAGAATCTGCCGTCTGTGACTAGGGCAACTTTGTCTCCGAGGCCTTGACCTACTATTGCCGCTGTAACCGAGAGCATTTCCCGCATTCCTGGTCCTCCGCGAGGTCCCTCATACCGAATCACTACGACTTCGCCTGCTTGAATCTCATGTCTGGTAAGGGAATCGAAAGTTTCCTCTTCAGAATTGTACACTCGTGCAGGCCCAGAGAATGAGAGTTTGGCTGTGCCGGCTGCTTTAATCACTGCTCCTTCAGGGGCCAGGTTGCCTCTAAGAACGACCAGTCCGCCTTGTGGATGCACTGGGTCGTCGACGTCTCGGACAATGTCACGTGTCTGGGCATCTAAATTCATCTTCTCAAGGTTCTTGCTGATCGTTTGGCCTGTCACGGTAAGGGCTTCACCGTTCAGTAGCCCTTTCGTGAGCAGTTTTTTCATTACCAGAGGAATTCCGCCTACACTGTCAAGGTCACGCATAACGTAGCGTCCTCCTGGTTTCATGTCCGCTATGACAGGAGTTCTTCGGCCAATTCGTTCGAAATCGTCTAAGGTGAGATTGACCCGAGCCTCATGGGCGATTGCTAAGAGGTGCAGGAAGGCGTTTGTTGATCCTCCCATTGCTTGGACTACTGTGATCGCGTTCTCGAATGCCTGGAATGTCAGAATGTCCCTTGGCCGAATATTGGACTCGATGAGTTGCATTACGGCTGCTCCGCTCATGCGAGACATTTCGTACCTTCGTTCGTCAATTGCAGGTGGTGACGCGGAGCCGGGTAATGACAGGCCTACTGCTTCGAGGGCTGAGGCCATCGTGTTGGCCGTATATAGGCCGCCGCATGATCCTTCGCCTGGGCATGCTGAGCATTCTAGCGTTCGCAACTGTTCGGCACTGATTGTGCCTGATGAGAATGAGCCGACTGCTTCGAAGACGTCTTGAATGGTTACGTCTCGCCCTTCAAACTTGCCTGGCATAATGGTGCCGCCGTAAAGGAAGACTGATGGCAGGTTCAGTCTTGCAGCAGCCATAGCTGAACCGGGTAGGCTCTTATCGCAGCCGGCAACGGTTACGAGGGCATCAAACCTTTCCGCAATTGTCATGACCTCAATTGAGTCAGCGATTATCTCTCTGCTGACGAGGGAAGCCTTCATGCCCTCTGTACCCATTGCAACTGCGTCGCTGACTGCGATTGTTCCAAACTCGAAGGGTGTTCCCTTCGCGGCTCTGACTCCCTCCTTGACCTTCTGGGTCAGTTTATTCAAGTGGTAATTACATGGCGTCACCTCGTTCCATGTGCTTGCGACGCCGACGAAGGGCTGTGAGAAGTCAGCATCCGTGTATCCCATGGCGCGAAGCATCGCCCGGTTGGGCGCTCGTTCTGGACCTTCCGTGATTTCCTTACTTGGCAGTTTATTCAAGTTATACTCCTCCGATATTTCCATTTATTCTCTGTCTAGTTTTCAGTTAGATTGAGCGGATTAGTGGCCAGCCGGTGGCGCAGTAGGATTCTGTTTATTGCCTCCACCATTGCCTCGACGCTTGCGACGACAACGTCTTCTCTTGCGGCGCTTGCGGAAACAACGGTGCCGTTTGTGTCTTCCACTTTGACCATAGCATTGGCTAAGGCGTCTGAACCTCCGGTTATTGCTTCAAGTCTGTATTCTTTGAGTTTAATCTGAATTGATGAGCCAGTGATCTTTTGTACTGCTTTTATCGCGGCATCGACGGGGCCAACTCCTGTCTCTGATGACGTGTACTCTTTTCCGTCAAGGCGCAGTCGGACTGAGGAGGTTGGAATCAAACCTTTTCCCGTGACGGCCGCTAAGTCAAGCAAATCGAGTACGCGTTCCCTTACGGATGTTCTTCCGAGGATTGCCTCAGTTATCGCGATCAGGTCAGCGTCAGTGACGGCTTTTCCTTTGTCTCCTATGTCTTTGACTCTGGAGACGATTTCTGTAAGTTGAACCTTGTCAGGGAAGTATCCACCTTCCGCAAGCTGTATAGCGATTCCGTGTGCGCCTGCATGTTTACCTGCCTGGAACCAACGCCTGCGACCTACATCAGCGGGGTCGTAAGGTTCGTATGTTAACGGGTTCTCCGTAATGCCATGAGTATGAATTCCAGATTCGTGCCCGAACGCGTTGTCACCCACAACGGCCTTGTTCGGTTGGACTCGGATGCCGGTTAGCGTTGAGACGAGCCTTGATGTTTCGTAGAGAAGTTCCGTTTTGATGTTTGTCTGTTGACCATAGAGGCGGTGCAGGGACATCACCAGCTCCTCTAGGGAGGTATTGCCTGCCCTCTCGCCAAGTCCGTTGATGGTCACGTGTGCTTGGACTGCTCCAGCTTCAACTGCCGAGAGGCTGTTTGCAACTGCAAGCCCGAAGTCATCGTGGCAATGGATACTCACAGGGACTTGGACGCTTGAAACTAATTCACTCGTCATATGAGCTATCGTGTGTGGAGATGACACGCCGACGGTATCGGGGATGTTTACGCGGTCTGCACCTGCATTTTCAGCAGTCTGATATGCCGTCTTAAGGAACGTGCTGTCAGTTCGGGTGGCGTCTTCAGCGGAGAACTCGACGAGTGTTCCGAAGGATTTCGCGTACGCGACGGAATCTGTAATTCTTTGAAGCACCTCTTGTCTGGTAAGTTTCAGCTTGTACTTCAGGTGAAGGTCTGATGTAGCCAGGAAGATGTGCACGCAGTTGACTTTAGCGTTAATTGCAGCGTCGATATCTGCTCTGCTAGCGCGGGCAAGGCCTACTACCTCGCATGACAAACCGGCAGTTGCTACCGATTCTACGGATTGCCGTTCACCTGCAGATGCGATTGGAAAACCTGCTTCAATCGCGTCGACTCCTAACTTATCGAGTTGACGTGCAATCTTCACTTTCTCTTCAGAGGTCAGCGAGATGCCGGGGGTCTGTTCTCCGTCTCTGAGGGTTGTATCGAATATGCGAACAGTTGATTTACCCATTGTTATATCACTTAGATTTGTGCGGCTATCGCGTTCCCCATCTCAACGGTTTTCAGGCTGCCTCCTAAGTCTGGCGTAACGTTCCCGGAACGAACGCATTTTTCTACAGCGCTGCGCATTACTTGTGATGCTTCTGACGTTTTGGGATCTTTCCGAGTTCTGCCAAGCCATTCCAACATCATAGCTGCTGAGAGGACGAGCGCGGTGGGGTTTGCAATGTTTCTCCCCGCAATGTCTGGTGCGGAGCCATGTACGGGCTCGAACAAGGCGAAGTTGTCGCCAACATTCGCTGAAGGTACGAGGCCAATCCCTCCAACTACCTGTGCAGCTTCGTCGGAAAGGATGTCGCCAAACATGTTTGTTGTCACGAGGACGTCGAAAACTTGTGGATTTCTGATCAGGTTCATGGCGGCCGCGTCAACGAGCATGTCTGAGAATTCGATGTCAGGGTAGGTTTCGGCGACTTCTTTGCATGCGAGAAGGAATAGGCCGTCGGTCTTCCTCAATACGTTCGACTTGTGAATTGCCGTTACTGATTTCTTCCTGGTTCCGGCTAGTTCAAATGCGTATTTCGCAATGCGTTCGGATGCTTTCCGTGTTATAACACGGGTTGCTGTGGCTTTCTGGTCGTCCGCTGATTCCAAACCGCAGTATAAACCCTCAGTGTTCTCTCGAACGATCACGAAGTCTGTTCCGGGGGGAGCGATGCATGGAACTTTCAGGAGGGGTTTTGCTGGGCGAATGTTAGCGTAGAGGTCGAGCTCTCTTCGTAGTCGAATAATGACATCGTAAACGGATTGTCCCACTGGTCCCTTTAGGCAACAATCGCTTTTTCTGATTATGTTGAAGTTTTCCTGCGATAAGGCTTCACCGTGTTCCTTTAGGGCTGCATCTCCTGCCTTGACAGGGATCAAGTTCAACGCCAAGCCGCGAGTTTCTTCGAGTTTCGCGAGTACGACTTTTGTCGCTGCAGCCTGCTCTGGTCCAATGCCGTCTCCTTCGATGAAGGCGATTGTATACTCCACGTCAGGTCGTCTCTATTTCTCTAAGCCTGAGAGTTTTCTGATATCTTTGCCAATTTTTTCTATCGAGTGATGCTCGAACTCGTCGATCATTGCGTTAAGCCGTTTGGTGCTGTTCGGGTCTCCTGTCCACGACTTAGCAAACTTGCCAGATTGAATGTCATCTAGAACCTTCTTCATGTTCCCGCGGACTGTGTGGTCCACCACTCTGGGTCCGATTGTGAGTCCGCCGAACTTGGCGGTGTCGGATACGCGGCGAAGCATCCCGACGAAGCCGTACTGGTAAACGAGGTCCATGATGAGTTTCATTTCGTTACATGTTTCGAAGTAAGCTAGCTCAGGAGGGTATCCTGCTTGGACGAGAGTCTCGTAGCCCTCTTCGATGAGTCGAATGAGTCCGCCAACTAGGACTGCTTGTTCTCCGAAGAGATCTGATTCTGTTTCGTCTTTGAAAGTGGTTTCAATTACTCCTGCCCTGGAGCAGCCGAGTGCCTTGCATAGGGCCAATACGAGCCCTCGCGCATGTCCCGTTGCGTCTTGACCTACTGCGAAAAGGGCCGGTACGCCAAACCCGTTAACGAAAACTTCGCGCAGCCGTTGACCTGGACTTTTTGGGGCTACCATTATGACGTCGACGTTTGCTGGAGGCGTAATTTCATGAAAGTGTATGTTGTATCCGTGGGAGAAACCTAACGCTTTCCCCGGTTTGAGTGCGGGCTCAATCTCTGTTCTGAAGACTTCGGGTTGCTGAGGGTCGGGTATGAGGATTAGGATGATGTTTGCCTCCATCGATGCTTCTCTCACGCTCAGGGGTTGGAAGCCGTCTGATTCTGCTAAGGACCATGAGCCGCCCTTCCGCAGTCCGAGTATAACATTCGCGTTGGAATCTCGCAGGTTAAGTGCTTGAGCTCGGCCTTGGCTTCCATACCCAATAACTGCTATTGTGGTCCGATGAATCGGGGAATCATCAATGTCGTCATCGTGGTAGATTTTCGCCATTAGGATTCGACCTCTGCTGAACTCATTTCTCGTGATAACGCTACTGCACCTGTTCTTGCAACTTCTGAAAGCCCGAAGCTTCTCGCGAGTCTTATGAACGCATTGATCTTGTCCGGGTCGCCTGAAATTTCCACTGTGAGGGTGCTCGGCGATACGTCAACGATGTTGCCTCGGAAGGTGTCAATGTAGTGCATTATCTCCGGTTTAGTGGCGGGTTCGCCGGGCGAGAGTTTGACTAGGGCTAGTTCTCTCACGGCTGCGTCCCTCATTTCAAGTGGTTCGACGCTCTGCACGTCTATGAGGCCGTCAATGGTCCTGATCATTTGGTCGAACCGTTCATAGTCAGAGTGCATGGTGAATGTCATTCTAGCTAGTCCCGGAGTTTCTGCTGGACCAACGGCGATACTCTCGATGTTGAATGATTTTCTACGTATCAGATTTGTGATTCGAAATAGTACGCCTGGCTTGTCTTCGACCAGTGCGGATATGATTCGAAGTTGTGCGTCCCTGTTCAACCGACTATCATCTCTTTGATTCCTGCTCCGGGAGGCAGCATTGGGAGAACATTTTCTTCAGGTGAAATTGGGACGTCAATTACTGTTGTCACGGTGGATTTGATGGCTTTTGTTACGGCTCTCTCGAGCTCAATTGTTGAGTTTACACGTACGCCTGTGGCTCCGTATGCTTCAGCCAGCTTGATGTAGTCAGGGACGTTGCCTAGGTGGACTGATGAGTAGCGACTGTTGTAGAAGAATCGTTGCCATTGAGCCACCATGCCTAGCATTCGGTTGTTCAGGATGACCACTGTCACGGGGATGTCTTCCTCCACGCTCGTCGCAAGGGAATTTTCCGTCATCTGGAAGCTTCCGTCTCCGGAAATATCAACTACCGGGACGTCTGGTCTTGCGATTTTTGCTCCAAGAGCAGCTGGAAATCCGAAACCCATCGTTCCTAGGCCTCCTGAGCTGATGAACGTCCGCGGCTCGATTGCCTGGAAGTGTTGCTCACACCACATCTGATGCTGCCCTACTTCAGTAGTGACTATGGCCTTAGGGGGTATGAGTCGACGAAGCATCTTGACGGTTTCTACACCGCTAAGGTATGGACCAGC
>CAZAGP010000110.1:0-4162 GCA_964484575.1 uncultured Candidatus Bathyarchaeia archaeon
CCTCTGCCGCTTCGTATGTTCCAATATTCCCTATGATTACCTCGGCGGATATTTCGTTCATAAGCTTTTTTGTTGCTGAGAACACGTGCACGTTATGAAAGTGAGAGACGTCGGTGACAAGGATGTCTGCCAAGCCGTCCAGCCGTTTCGCGCGCTCAAGATCGAAAGGTGACACGGCGGCTGCGCTAAGCAGTTGACCGTTTTCGTCGCGTGCTGCATCAGGGTACTGTCCTCTGAGCAGAATGTCTTTGAACGTGATCAAACCGGCCAGTTCACCAGTTTTGTTTACAATCGGTAGTTTCTCGATCTTGTGATCATGAAGTAGTCGCTGCGCTTCTTCTATCGTAATCCCTTCTTCCGCTCTAATGACATTCTTCGTCATGACCTGTTCCACGAGCAGCTTTTCTGCAGCGAAGCGCACATCTCTCCCGGTCGCTATTCCAACAAGCCGATTTTTGTCGACAACTGGTAGTCCTGAGATCTTATGTCTCTCCATCAGCGCGAGTGCTGAAGCGACTGTGTCTCGAGGCGTTATGGTGAAGACGTCTCTTATGATCAGCGCTTCAGCTCTCTTAACCCGTTTTACCATGTCGACCTGTTCTTCCACCGAGCAGTTTCTGTGAATAACGCCTAATCCTCCTCGCCGGGCAATGGCTATTGCCATGTCACTTTCAGTAACCGTATCCATTGGTGAAGCTACGAATGGAACATTGAGCGACCGCCGATTCGTTACTTTGGTCTTCACGTCCACTTGCCTAGGTTCAACTTCCGCTCGGCCAGGGAGAATCATCACGTCACGAAAGGTTAATGCGATTCGAATATTCTCGAACTTATCCATGAATCCGCTTTTCGAGATTTCGGCCTTCAAGACCCAGTCGTGTCTTACATAATGCGGTGAATGAGATTTAAGTTATCATCAGTCGGCCTCAGAACTCGAGATCATCCATGTCATTTGCTACCGTGACGCTCTTATCGAATGCTAAACTTGCCTGGTCACGAAACTCCCGTTCTCTTTGTTCGTTTGGAGGAGGAATATGGAATAGAATGAGCCGATCTGCGGCGGATTCACGCCCGACTTGACCTGCTACCTTTGCGGTCGAGTGACGCGTCAATTCGGCGATATCAGCTTGGTCATCGAGGAACGTTGCTTCGTGTACTAACAAGTCCACATCCTCCGCGAGCTTCACGACCTGAGGACAATAGACTGTGTCGGCGCTGTAGCAGAACGACTTATCGGATTCTGAATCAACACGGAAAGCTAACGTTGGAATCGAATGCATTGTTGCACATGTCGAAACGCTAGAAATGGATTCTCCGAATTGAAGCTCATGAATTGAAAGCGGGAACTTGAAAAAGTTGGGTGGCGTTCTCATGCAGTCCTGCAGTCGCTGAAAAGTCTCCTTGAACCCGGGGGGACCATACATTGCCAACTCTTCTTGCCGTCCGTCAATCTGCACCGCCCAAAGGAATGGGATGAGGTCTGAGATATGGTCCGCGTGGAGATGCGATATGAATAACTGTCGTATGCGCGAAGGGTCAATTGCGGATGCTCTCATATTACGCAACGAGCCTGGACCGATATCGATTAAGATGGATTCATCAACCAAGATGGATGGACAAGCCCGCTTCGAGCTTACCGCTGAGCCGCCTGACCCAAAGAAACGTACTCTCAACGTCGTATAACCTCCAGTTCAACTGTTAGGAAGGACTGCGATAAGCTTATACTGCAACTCTAACGTTGACCCACCTCTATCGAAGATAGGATGATCGGTTTGACTAAAGGTGCTTCAGGGCTGCTTGCAGCAAGAAAGACGAGGAACGATAGAAGCCGTCTCAGATGGCACTATCGTCCCTATAAACGTCGAATGTTAGGTTTGGATTACAAGGCGGACCCATTGCAGGGCGCACCGCAGGGGAGAGGGATAGTTCTCGAGAAGGTCGGAGTAGAGTCGAGGCAGCCAAATAGTGCCGTGCGCAAAGCTGTCAGAGTTCAACTGATCAAGAATGGTAAAGTGATTACTGCGTTCGTGCCTGGTGACGGTGCACTGAACTTCATTGATGAGCATGACGAAGTGTTGATCGAGGGGATTGGGGGAGCGGAAGGCAAGGCTATGGGTGATATTCCTGGGATACGATACAAGGTCTACGCCATTAATTCTGTGTCGCTTGATGCGCTCATGAAAGGGAAGAAAGAGAAGCCTAGACGCTGATTCTCCTGATAGTGTGGAAACTCTACCCCAACGCTTCTAGCAGGTTACCTTCCGGGAGTTCCCCACTGGTGCCGTTCACTAAGACCTCTCTCGGCACAAGGCCCTTCTGAATTGGGACCCTGATCACGGGAACGTAAATTCGTTTAAGTTCGGTAACCTGCAGTCGATTGCTTAAGATTTGTTTGAATCGATCGGGCATGCGGATGACTTGTTCCCTGAACTTGTCGAGAAGAGCCTCTTTTGATATAGCTGACTCATGCACATGGATCTTCGCACCCTTCACTTTGAGTTCCGTGTGATCGAAGATTCTTTTGGATCGCCAGGATGTGAGCGCTAATTCGTCGTCTTGATCCAGCTTCTTTCCACTGCTGGATACGACCAATTCACCATCTGACCTGGTGCGCGCCAACTCTGTAACGTCGTTGACTAGGAAGTATTTGGAGTCGCTTGTTAGAAATGCTCCTAACCTCTGGAGTCGTTCGAGTATGAGGGACGGGACGAAGCTTCTATGCTTCTTCTCCAGGATTAGGTCTCTGCTTCTGCCTTCAAGTTCGACTCCAACCACGTCTTCATTGACTTGGATTTTGTAAGTGTTGGTTCTAAGGTAGTAACATTCGTGGAATCCTTTAATTTTCCATATTGGAACGAATTCAACCGTGGGAATTCCGATCAACGTGATTTCACTTCTTCGGCGGAATAGCGCGTCAACAATCTTCTCTCGAAGCTTTCTATTCGATGATATTGCCAAATCAACTGCTCGCTTTATTGAAACTGGGTCAATTTTGTAGACGTATTCAATTAATTGGGCGGCATCCCAGCCATTTCCTGTCCTTAATCCTCTTGCTTCTTTCTTTTCAGACGATATTTCGCCTATCTGTTGAAGGCGACTCGACAGGTACTCTTCGAGAGCGATTGAATCAGGGTCCCCATCGTCTTTCTTTGAATTATCCTGTTCATCCGCACCTGAACTTACTGCGCGGAGGCTGTCGAATTCTCGCCTGATATCCAATCCTAATATTCTCTCGCCAAGGCGATCATCGAGGTCATTCACTCTCATTCAGCTCTTCGTAAGCGCAAATTGCGCTTTGGCGCTCGCTAGAAATGTACCGCCTTGCGAAATAAGTTTGTCAGAGACAAAAGCATTAGCAGTATATATCCCGAGAGGTAGGCTGCTGGAAGTAACATAATTGAATTCAACCTTCACTGATGCTCCCGTAGCTAAAGTTGAGTTCTGTAGTTGAATAGATTCAGGTGTCCCGTCAGGGTCTAGAATCTGGACCCAGATGATCCCTTGGAACTGAGCACCGGTGTTCTGTACGGTTACCCATATTTGCAAGCTTTGCCCGACAGAGAAAACTCCGGTTGGGTTTCCATTAGTGTCTCTAATGTAAACTTGCGAAATCACAACGCTTGGAGTTGATGACGAACCGACGACGAATGTCGTATGGGTCGTGGTGCTCGCATATCCAGGTTTGGATGATGAGACAAATATTGTGTATGTTCCACTTGGAGCATTCGCGCCAAGTTTCACTTCAGCATCATAAACGCCCGCGGCGTCGGTCGTGAGATTATTCATAAAGACCAGCTGCACCCCCGTTGGGTCATCAACTTGGATTGATACACTTGCACCTGGGACACTGTTGCCAGCTGCGTCGGTCAGCTTGCCACGAACAGTCACGGTTGAATTTGGCTCGTACGAGTGCAGATCGGTATCCACTCCCAAAGTTAGGCTACTGCTCGAGGTGAATGTCCCTGTTTGCGTAGTCCCGATAGATGATAGTTCAAGGGTGACGTGTGCTGAGTATTCTTGCCCCTGGAGTATTGCGATGATAGTCAGATCGTAACTTCCTGCCGGCGTCTCCGCTGAAGTTACGATTGATAGTGTTGAACGAAATTGTGGATTAGCGACACCCGTTTCTGGCGAGAAGATCACGTTACTGTTCGCTGGGGCA
>CAZAGP010000111.1:0-2932 GCA_964484575.1 uncultured Candidatus Bathyarchaeia archaeon
CCCCCGGAATAGCCGCCAGGTTAAATTCAATCCCGTCCACCTTACACATGGTGTAAATCCGGTACAAGTCGCCGATGCCTTGATATTTTATTATGGTGTCCAGGGCCCGTTCGGTGATTCCTTTCAGCCCTGCTTCGGTCGGTCCCCACTCTGGCCTGGTTTTGCTGTTTTGGATGATGTATATCCGGGCGGGCCGAGGTTTCGCGGCTTTCCCCCGGACAGCCTCTTTAATCCCGGTGGCCTTGAAAAGGAACTCGTAGGAAATCACTTCGGCCACCGCGCCCCCATCCACATGAAGTTCGTCGTACCGCTGGCCGCCGGCCTCCACCTCCAGGTAGACGGGTGGGAACATTACGGGAATGGACGCAGAGGCCAACAAGATCCTTCGGAATAATGTATCGGCCTCCGGGGTGCCTAGGGCGGCAATGGCCCCCATATCCCAGATGGTCAGGCGTTGGGCATCCAGGTTGGCAGTGCCTACAAACAAGCGGCGGCCCTTCCGGTGCTCTTCAGCTATGGCCCTGAGCATGTGGTCATCTACTTTATTGGCCACCAACTCCGCCAAGGGCCAGGTGTCGGCGATAGAATCGGACCGCAGCAACTTCAGCAAGTTACGGAGCCGGTATATATTTTTGGTGGTGATGGTGGTGTAGACTTCTTTCAGCGGAGCATCATAATCCGGACCTAGAAAGGCAAAGGGGGCAATCAGGGAGCCGGTGCTGATGCCGGTCACCAGCTTGAATCGGGGCCGGTCGCCATGTGCTGTCCAGCCGCAGAGCAACCCCGCGCCGAAGGCCCCATTGGCTCCGCCCCCGGAGAGCGCCAGGATATCAACGGAGTCGGTCAGGAAGACACCGGCCGGCTTTCCAGGCTGGGCCGCCAGCTCCTGGCGAAGGGATTCCGCCGCGCTCCGGAACATGCTGTCATCGGGGGAATCACCATAACCACGGACATCGGGCATGCCCACCACTCGCGCCTCGTCCTGGAGGACCGAAGGCACTGGATGACGCTCCCTAACGGTAGCACAGCCTTGCAGAAGCATTACAATCCAGGTCAGGAAAACCAGGGTGATGAATGTTGCCTTATGGCGAGATTTCCTGACAGCAGTGAGGCTCATGAACCTTTCCCTTCTGCCTTATTTACTGGGGTTTACCTTGGGTGTCCTTGCTGGTATCTGGGGGTCCTCATGTTTCTTCAAGCAGAACGCCGGCTTACCTCGCCTTGATGGGCTAATGACCCCTTTTCCTCAGACCGTGCCCAATCGGAAATTAATATTTTTTACCCATACTGTCAAGACTGGCTGCAACGGGGAGGAATCATTTGAGGAATATTCCCAAGTTTCCTCCGGAAACTTCTGGGTTAACAGGCATGCCTTGGGGGGACCGACTAGTCTAGCTCTATGAAAGATCTATGGCTGGGGGCAAAGAAATATTCGAACAATACTCTCAGCCCAATTCAACATGACTTGCGAGACTGACGGAAATCTCATGGAATTGCCGGGGCTATCTGACAAGACTCTTTCCACTGCAAGGACTTCTCAATCAACATTAGCACACTGTGCCTGTGCCACACAGCTTGCCAGGATCAACAATTATCAACGAAAAGGGGGAAATTCCAGGAATGATCTGGCTATTCGAAGTTTTTAGATTCGAATAAATGGCGGATCACAGCAGTCAATCATGTTCTCCTGGGGCAAATAGCCTGGCCCTGTCTGACGCCTTCGCCGTTGGCCCCAAGCCGCCAGCCCGATAATGGCGGCCAGATTTTTTCGGCCCCGGACTCCCAAACCCGGGGATTAGGACTCCTGCCCCCCTGTTCTTGAATGCTCCTTGCGAGAAATTTTTCATTTTTTGCTTGGGGAATTCCCGATGCTCTTCTGAGTGATGGAACTTAGCTTGAAATTTTACAATCGGCGAAGTGTCTGATATCATACCAACACCAGTCTGGGGAAGAGTTGGGATTACCATAGCGGGGTTAAACTCTGGAAGGGAAATCCCTAAAATCATTTTTGGACCGCCGCGACAAAGTCTGCCGCATAATCTCGGATACAAGCATTATAGATAAGGTTTTAAATTTTTACTTCTTAGAAAGGCACCTAACCAACGAGTCTTGACGATGATTGGCCCTGATCAATCCAACTGAAAAAATGCAGATTTGCCTCGAACATTTCCAATAATCATGGCAGGAGGTAACGTCCATGGCTTTTTACCGGTCTAAGGTTTTCTGGGGGCTGGCGGCCCTGGTTGGGGTTCTGGTTATCTATGGCGTCATTCATTTGGCACCCGCTAAGTATTTTGAGCGGGGAGACCTTTATGTAACCTACTTTGACGAGTCGGTCCAGGGCCTCCACGAGGATAACCGCGTGCACTTCCGGGGAGTGGACGTCGGCTCGATCAGGGGTATCAAGCTATCTCCGGACCAGAAACTTGTTGAGGTGACCCTGAAGCTCAAGCTCAAGCCGGAAGTGGTTAAAGAAACCGTGGCCCAGTTAAAGGTCAACCCCATTAGCGGCCAGGTCTACCTTGAGCTGGACACGCCCAAGCCTGACGAGAAGGTACGTACTTTCGCGCTGACCTTTACCCCTAAATATCCAGTCATTCCCTCCCGATTTTCTGATATCCAGAAGGCCATGGGCGGCATTAATATGCTGGTGGAAAAAATTGATCAAGCTGGCACCATGGGAATCTTCGACCAGGTCAAATCTACTGTCAAAGAGGTGGAAGTCTTTTTTCGGGGACCGCGCATGGAGTCCATCCTGGAAAAGGTCGATGGAACCATGGGGAATCTGAAGAGTATCACCGGCAGAGCTGATAAAATCCTGGCATCGGGACGGGTGGAAGAAATCCTTACGGAGGCCCGGAATACCTTGAGGGAAACGCAAACCACCATGGCCAGGGCACAAGGACTCATGGCCCAGGTTAATGAGGCGGTG
>CAZAGP010000112.1:0-3129 GCA_964484575.1 uncultured Candidatus Bathyarchaeia archaeon
GATCCTGACCCCGGCCGAAGGCCTGGGCATGAACGATGACCTGATGCTTTCCATCGATAAGCGCCTGGCTGTTGTAGCCCTGGATCACCCCATGCGCCGTTTTCATCTTGGCCGACTCGTTGTCCGTGAGGTTGCTGCTGATCTCCTTGCCCGTGGTCCCGTACTTGGGGTCATTATCCTGGAGCCACTTCTCCAGGCGCTCAGCTTGCTTCTGCAGACGTTGCACTTGTCGCTCTCGATCTCGTCCTCCCGGACCAGAAGGAGGATCGCCCCGGTTATCCTCCTGCACGTGCTCTGCCAGCAGTTCCTTCACCTTGGCTTCAAGCCGTTCCTTCTTTCTTTGCAACTCTAACCGGGTGCCGCTCCACTCTTTGGAGGCATTGGAGGGTAGCTTGAGACCATCCAGGGCAAAGAAGGTTCCCCCCAGGAGGTCCATCTCTTGACAGACCAAAAGGACATCCCGAAACAGAGGCAGAATCTCGTCCTTCATGGAGGACACAAAAGTCGCAATGGTACTATGATCGGGTTGCTGCCCGCAGGCCAGGGCGATAAAGACCACGTTCTCCTTACAGGCTTGTTAAATCTTCCGGGAGGAGATGAGTCCCCTGGCGTAGCCCAACAAGACGATCTTCAAGAGGACCTTGGGATCGTACGCGGTGCGCCCCGTCTCATCATTCCGGTATTTCTGCTCAAAACCAGAGGTATCCAGCCGGGTTTCCACCAGCGTGTGGATGGCGAACTCCAAGGTTCCGGGCATTAACTGATCTTCTAAAGACACTGGCAGTAGCACCCTTTGCCGATAATCGTATGCCTTGAATTTAGCCACGTGCCGTCTCTGCTTAGTTTTTTCCAAACTAGCACAAAATTACATAAATATCCAGCAATTATGATAAGTTAAATAATTTTTTTACCCAACTAACTTTGGGGAAGGAATTTATTCGAAGGAGGGAAATCAACTAAACTCAAAACTTTTTCGACAGTCTCGCAAGTGAGCCGCTATCTCAGTTTCACAAGAAAAAAAGGCAGGGTCAGCCATAGCCCTGGCTGAGTTTGTTTATTAAGGGTTGACTGTCTAAGCCGTGCTGAATCTCCTCAGGGCACAAGTGAGGACTACCACCGAATTCTGTGGCAAGGGCTCCAAATGGAACCTGACCAGGCCACCACCGCCATTTATCAAAAAATCCTTAGACTTTCTAGAGTTCCGAAGGGTAAACCCCATTCCCGATAATCCTCCCTCATTTCTCAGGGTGATTCATCTACGAATTCTTCAAAAATTTTTTGCCTTAAAGGTCAGCCAACCATAAATTTTCCACTATTCATTCTACATCTCTTGCCTATAAAAAAATAAGCTATGCTTTCCAATACTTACCTTCAGTTCTCTAGATACGCCTGTAACCATATTGTAACCTCATTGATTTATATAAAAAAACAGGCGAGCGGATCGAACTTACCATGAACCCTTTAACGGAAAAAAGCCGATGAAAACAAGCAATGGCAGCAGGCTGTCGATGCCTACTGGAAAGCCGTAGAAATATGTCCGGGCAGCGAGGAGAACCGCATTAATTATGCCCTTGCCCTCGACCATCTTGCATCAGAACAGCACAAAGGCGTGAAAATGCCTTCTAAAATAGGACAAGGTTCCACGAGTGCGGTCAAGCAGCAAAAAGTGCGGAATACCACAGCACGACAGCCAAAGGACTCAGAGAAGAACCTATCAGTGAAGAAGCAAAGAAAGGATTGGATACGTCAGGGAAACCTAGTGGATCTTTAGTTGTGGATTTGAGCGGCGTAGGCAAGCGCCCGGAGTGGTCAGCCTGGGTTAAAGACGACAAGGTGATGCGCTCCTTACAGAAACAGCAGGATTCCAATAACGCCACTTATCAACAAAAGGAAAAGGAACTCTCGCAGGTGCGCCAGCAGATGGAGTCTGCCGATCAGGCCGAAAAGAGCGAATTGGCGGTCCAAGCCGCGAAAATTAAGGAGGATATGGCAAAAGCTGAATATAATGCCGCTCTCAGGAGAACGACATCCGCAAACGCGCCAAGCTGCTCATCGACACAAGGGAGAAAGGTTCCCAATAAATTCAAGATAAAAATAGTTTTCTGTGGTGCGTGTGGAACGCATGCGTTCTCCTGCTCTATATACGAGATCAGATGAGATTATGCGCCAACTCTGGCCACCATAATAAAAAATAGTTTTATATAGGGAGGGTCTGCTATCGAGGAGGGGATATTAGCAGTCCCACAAACCAAGACAGGGCCAGCGAGGCACTGATTTTAATTCGCCGATGGCGAACTAACTTGCATTAAAACCACCTGAAATTACCGAAATATAATCCATAACCTCTGTTTGCTTAGTGATAAGCGAAGGGTTTAGCAAGTGATCGAAAACTAAAAAATGGGCTTAGTAAGGCCAATCCTTTCGCGAGGGAATTTGTACTATCATGGCTATCAAAAGATGATTTGGCTTGATAAAGAAATCGCCATTCTTGGTCTCGATCAGACTTAAGTGGCAGAAGGAATGGAGATTTCGATGATTAGCTGGTTTCTGGGACAAACGGATTACCTCTATTTTCTTTATGGCCTGGCCTTTATCGGGCTGGGATTCGTGTCTTATCTTCTTTCCCGCCAAGTCAATCAGCGGCTGGCCTGGATTTGGCTGGCTCTCTTCGGCTTCACCCATGGGACCCAGGATTGGCTGGACCTCCTTACCCTAATTCACCAGGATGTCTTATGGTTGGTGGTCTGCCGCTGGGCCTTTTTGGCCGCTTCATTCCTCTTTCTGGCTGAATTTGGGCGGCTCAACCTGGTGCGGCAGCGGGGCCGGGGGCCGGGTCGCTGGATTCTGGGAGTCCTGGCCCTCCTCGGCTGCCTGGGTGCCTGGTGGGGGTGGAATGGCTTGGGCGCCACCACCCGGTATGCCCTGGGGTTGGTGGGTGGCCTGGCTGCCGGGCTATCCCTGTATAATGCAGCTCGCCCTGATGACCGGGGCGGCTCCTGGCTGAAAGCCGCGGGCCTGGGCTTTATCCTTTATGGTCTGGCCATCGCGGCGACGGTTCCCGAGGCCGCCTTCTTCCCGGCCACCGTTTTGAATAGTCAGGCGTTTGCCAATCTCACGGGCCTGCCGGCC
>CAZAGP010000113.1:0-3990 GCA_964484575.1 uncultured Candidatus Bathyarchaeia archaeon
GAGAAGAATGCGAGGGGGGAGGGGCGGAAATACAGCCGACCATCAGCTTCCCTTTCCAATGGTTAACGGTTCATTGATTAGATGGCGAGCGTTCATTGGCTTGATTTTGCATCGAGCCTTTTCACTTCCTCGTCAAACCCCTTATCAACGATGGATTTCCACCACCCTTTGCCCAGGAAACCCAGCGCTCCCATCTCCATTGCGTGAGTGCACTTTATCTCAGTTCCGTTTGGCAATTCCTTGAACGAATATGTCATTTTACTGCCCTTTGGCCCCCCGTGCATCTCTATCGTCTCCTCAACGATTGTGTGAGCGTCTTTGTTGAGGGTGAGCCTGTTGACACCAACAACTTTCCGCCTCATCAATTCACCTTGCCATTCGTAGATGATGGTGTCCCCGTCCTTGCTCTTGATTGTCACTTGCTTGAACACATCAGGAAGTATTTCGGGCATGTGCTCTGGGTGCGTGAAGAAATCCATCGTGTCCGAAATGTTGGCCTTGGTCTGTCTTGTGAACTCGAAATTCGTTGGCATTTATCATGTCACCTCCCACGTATGAGAGGGGACGTGTTATTTACAACTTGGGTGCGAGTTCCACCGTCTCGTCGAGAGCATCCTTTAGTGACGACCCAACTAGTCCAAGACAGTCATTCTGGATTTGAACCAGCGATTTTGGTGGGGATCGGACGGGCTGACGGATGCTAGGCTGCCGTGCGACAAGTTGAGCCCGTGCGGCTCAGTTCATCGCTTCCTTCTTCAGCTGCTTCGGGGCGTAGTAGCACTGTGCCAAGCGCACGAGAAGGGGTATTGGAACCACATTGACGATGCCGAAGGGTATGTAGAGCGAGGAAGGCATGGGGGGACCTAGGGAGGCTCCCGAGGCACTGAGGACCCAGATGAATAGAGAGACCAAGAGTATCTGCCATCTATGCTTCCAGACCCAAGATGTTCGCAACTCCTCCGACGTCAATGTCATGCTCTGCCTTCGCTCCTCTTATCAGAGAAGCAACTACCAGTAGGATTTACGCCTACTCAAGAGAATGGCCTAACGACCTCGGTGTCGTGAGCGGCTGACACCCAGGCGGGCGAACCCTGGAAGAAGCGTTCTCGACGGTAGAACTAATACACCCATGGCCAATATGATACTCCGTATGGCGCCGCGTCGATGGGCGATTGGAATGATATCCATCGCTGCCTTAGCCATATTGTTTCTCGCTCCAGTCGTTCCAGCTAAGGGAGTCAGCTACGCTGACTCATCCTCTATCGGAACAGGGCCTTCAGTCGTTCCACCCGTAAGCTGGGGTATCCTGACCGACCCTTCGGGAACATACTGGTTCCACTTCTTCACCAACGGGACATACGCCATGAATCTAACACACTACGAACAGCTCCTGAACGACCCGTACTCGACTCACCCATCAAACTGCCCGCACACAATCGAGGGAAACATCATCCTGATTTCATGTCCGCAGACACAAATCACTATCAATCCTGGCGGGCCACCAGTTGCAAGTGGCTCAACAACTTCACCCGTCCCGCCCGGAACGAACGGGTTCGAATCGCCCGCCTACTGGCTCGCAGGTCAAGGGGCAATTTACTTCAACGGCAGATATCTCTGGCAATGACCCCCTGAACAAGAAACATTGTGCAAGGACTGCCATAACAGGCTACCTGACGGGGCAGTCTCGTTGAACAGCCCTAAGTGAATCCGCTACAATCCGAGGTAAGGAGGTACCTGCCATGGAATGTAGCGTAGCTTCCGAAGCCAAACATAGAACAAGACGGGGAGTAGTCTTGAACACAAGCGAGACCGCCAGGGCAAGAACCCGGAGCTTGCATGACTGGCATGAATACAAAGAAGGCCGCAAATCCAATCAGAATCGAGACACCTACGACCGCCGCCCTAGACCCAAGATTGCGCTCAGGAATACTCTTCCAGACACCATAACCGACAAGAACAATGCCAACAAAGAATAGCAAACTCGCCAATTCTGTGAAGAAGCTGTACGCTGACACATCAATAGCGAGCGCTAGCACAGTAAGCACTATGCCAATTGAGACGTCCCGGTTCACCTTAGTCATGTTAGCACCCATCTGAGGACCCAAAACTGACCCATAAGATTACCGAACCCCCACAGAAGAAGTCTAAGCACAACACCGTTCTATGCGATAGAACTATAGACCGTCGTTACAAGAGAGAGCTAGGATGCGCCAAAGAACAGGGATTGGGGCCCCGGTGACGGCCATTATCGTAATCGTAGTCGCCATAGTCGGAGCACAGGGGTATGGAGCAGTCTCATCCAATCAAACTCCTATGACAGGGAATAGTCAAACAACTACTTCACCCGTTCCCGCAGGGATGCCCTCGTTTGCCTCCCTTAACTTGACTGGGTACTCCCTAGCCAAACTGACTGAGCAAACCGCTTCATTCAAGGCCCTCGCAGACGGGAGATCCTTCACCATTTGGCCATACCAAAGCTTCGGATATGAATGGGGAGCGACAATCCCCTCTGAAGAAATCATCACCTTCTTCTCGCCCAATGGCCTTCTCACAATCCAAGCGTATGTGATAACCGCGCCCGCCCCTGGCACAACCTCAGTCAATCAAAGCCAGATTGCGTACGCAAGGCCGGACACCAGTGGAAATTCCACATCGGGGGTCCTACTACTAGATTTGCCCCTGAACCTGAATGGAACATCATCTCCGAACCTTGCGCCATCGTTCACTCCGATCTTAGTGTTCATGATTTATTCGAACAACACTGGGTATCAATTCCTCGGCTGAGGAAAAACCAATTCCCCGTATTCAAGTCGATCGCCCGTCGACCCTGTTCTTGTTTCTGCACCGGGCGGTGCGGTGATAACTTCGTTCCCCACGCCGCAGAAGGTAGCTTCGTGCGGTGTACGGAGGTCTGGCGATTTTGGTGGTTCTCGTACACCGGACTCGATCCCGACCAGTTGTTTGGGCCCGAGTTTGACCTGTAAACTGGTCGGGCCCCTCCAGGCCCGGTTCAAACAAGCCTAGAATGGACTCTGCTCAACTAACGGAGCCTGATTCTGGCTATTCCTACCACCTTGTACCGACCCAAAAGGTGGTTGCACACCACGAGCACCGTCTCGAGCTAGGGGCGGACCCTGATTACAGCACAGACGACTCGTTGCGCCTACGGCAGCCATGTCTGAGTTACGTTTTGGCCAGCGTCTCCAATGCCTGGTACGCCGTCATCGCGTCCGACTCATTCACCAACACTATGACTCTGCCCGGCCCGACCGAAGTCAGTTGCCTTAAGTTCACGTTGTTCAGGGCGAGCTCGCCCACAATCGCGGCGAGTACGCCTGGTGAGTCCTCTACCTCGACCTTCATCTCGACTGTCAGCTCCGCTAAACCACTCGTCTTCTTCCTGACGATAGACTTGGGGACGCGAGTCTCGAACTTGTCAGCATTCTTCGCGTCAAGCGTGACGCTGACGTAGTCCATGCTCGAGATTACGCGGAACGTCTCCCCCCCTGAGTAGTTGACCTCCTCGGAGAACCGGGCGATTGCCCTCTGCGTCTCACTGTCGTTCTTCAGTGAGAGAACCGCGATTTTGTTCTTCACCGCAAGCTTCACGATCATTCTTCCGGCTTGTCCACGTTTCTCGTAGGACCTCTTGAGGGGGTAACGCCTTATCGCACTCAGCAGAGCGTCAAAGCTCACGTCGGTCCGAGCTTCGGCCTGTATCGTCCTTGCCAGCGCGCGATGGTTCACCAAGCCTCTGGCGAGCCCGAATCGGATGACAGGGTCCCTTTCGATGGCGTTCCTGACGATGTCCCCAGCGGATTGCGCTTCGTCTGGCATATTTTGGTCGTCATGAGCACATTTGCCCTATTTATGCCATAACCCTTTTCCGCGGTCTGCGGGACTGCTGGTCCATGAATCAGGATGGCGTTCGGTCGAAAAGAGTGGTAATGTCATACATACAAGCCTTGGACGACCGGAAGTACGAGGAGG
>CAZAGP010000114.1:0-2707 GCA_964484575.1 uncultured Candidatus Bathyarchaeia archaeon
GGCCGGGAATGAGACGTGTAGACATCGCCGCCAAAGTGACTGAAATATCGGAACCGAGGGAGGTTACTACTAGAACTGGCGAACAGATGAGAGTCGCCACTGCCGTTGTAAATGACGAGTCAGGGAACGTCAAGTTAACTCTCTGGAACGAACAAATTGGCCAAGTAAAAGTCGATAACACGGTCAAGATCGAGAATGGTTACGTAACCAGTTTTCGCGGCGAAATCCAACTTAACGTGGGAAGATACGGCAAGCTCACCGTTGAATAGATCCCGCAACTTCTAGGCCGCGTGGCCGGTGCTCGATGTTGACGGAGGACGACCGCTTCGATGAGATAAGGAAACTTCTCGATTCTACGATAAGCGAGTTCCAGTCTCTATTCCAATCTGCCAGCGGATTTGAGGAGACAAGAATCGGCAACGGTTGGACACCTGAAAAGATCGATGTAGAAGTTTACTACGTGCAACCGAGACCGCTAAATGAGATTGCTCGGATCGCCGAGGCGCGCAAGCGTTCACTGTTCGGGAGAGTGGCCTTTCTCAGACCACGTGTTGAAGATGTCACATCTTCTGCTCCTCCAAAGTTTCGCTTTACACCATTCTGGCGCATCAAAGGATTCCACGAATGTTTCTACTTCCGAGGAAACTCGTACAGAGTTCCTCTACCGGACGACGTTATAGCCGTTGAAGTTGAAGGAAGAGTTCGAGATCTCGTTAACGAAAATACGGCTGAACCGAAAATAGTCAACTTGACGAAGAGAATCCTAGGCCAGATTATGCATGACTCGTCAGGAAAATCGATTCGACTCAGCGAAGTGACCGAACTTGCCTACATGTTCAAAGATAGTTCCTTGTTCTTCAACGCGGACGGTAAGGAGGATTTGGAGGCCGAAGCCTTCTTTGAAGGCAATTTGCCGTTAAGCAAGATCGACATGGCTGACCTAAATCATCTTTTCCCTAACGCGGAAATAGTGAAAGGTTCAATGTCCAAGGAAGATCTTGTTAGGCGACTTCACTCCCTGACCGTGAAACCGCCGGCAGCATTCTCGAAAATACTGAACAACCGATTCCAAGTCACCGAACTGGTTGAATTTCTGATGCCCTCCTACGTTTTTGAGTACTATTGGAAGGGTCTGCCAAGGAAGCTTGAAATTCACGGATACACCGGCGCCATTCTCTCATAGGCTCTGATTCGGGCGGAACCTCTGAATTAACTTCCTCGTCTTGAAATACACTCTTCTTCCGTATCGCAGGTAGATCCATCTTCCAGCTAACGCAAGGAAAACTACAACGGTTACAGTTACCAGAAACAGGTAAGGTTGTGCGGTGATCTCGTAGGAGACACTTCCCGAGTTACCGTACGAATCATATGCTTGCACTTCAAGCGTCCAAGTCCCCACATGCCACAGGTCGGAAAAGGAGCTTGCATACGAACCCCGCCAAGCCCCTATGGTCGAGTCGTAACTTAACGTTAGTAACGATCTTGAAGGCCCCGCGTTCACCAATGCAGAAACTGTTGCATTAGCGGTAAGCGGTGTTCCATCCGGGTACGAGATCTTTGATATTATGCTCACCGCGTCGAAAGGAATCTGAATTTGTGTGCCATTTATTGCGCTGGAAATCATCAGACTAGCATTGTTAACGCTAAAGTAATCAGAGTAAATATCGATTGATCCTCCCTTGTTGCTGAAACCATCATCGAATGACATTGCCGGCAACTCGAACCGGTACTTTGAGCTAATCGTGGCGTTGACAGGCAGCTTGGCAGTCACACCCCATATGCCATTTGTCTGATAGGAGAGAGACAGGGATACGAACGTGACCGCGGATTGGTTCTGGAGCAGGATTACTGGATGACTACCTGCCAAGACCGTCGTAACCGCGCTGTCGTCAGGATAGGTAAACGACAAAGACAACTTAGCCAATTCCGTTCTCTGATAAGACGGGTTGGGCTGCACGTTTATGGTAGGAGAGAGCGTTGCAGGCGTTACACTGAATTGAGTCTCTGAAACGTAACCCAGCTGTGGGTTATCGTAGGTCCCTCTACCATCTATAAACACATTATACGTCTGAGGCACAGCCCCGACAGGTATTCTCCAGGAGAAGTTGAAGTCGCCATCCGGATATACAGGGATCGAAGAGTTTATGACATAATCTCCCGCAGGATTTCGAATGCTAATGAAGCTCGTTCCAGCGAAGAGCCCGCCTCCCAGGATCTTTGCTGTTTCCGTTCTTTGGTAAAGTGGCTTGACTGTTCCCCATATTCCATAATGAGCCGTAACCAGAGCATTATCGTCGCTAGAAGACGTTGAGACGCTCACAAGGTAAGTGCCTATGGAGGATTGCGAAGTGATTGGTAAGCCAACGGTTGGAGGAATGTATCCTCCTGAGACTGGCGTGAAACTTACCCCCGTGTACGTGGTATGGTTGTCATTTGGGCCCTTGACCCAGATGAAGTACGGTTGATTGGAGTACCCGTTTCCAATCAAGATAACTTGAGAGTCTCTCATCGTGTAGAGTGGTTGTGCCGTCGATAATGTTTGAGCAGCATGGACCTGAAGGGGGAGATTCATGATTATCATAATTGAGAGAAGCAAGATGACTATCTTGATGATTCTCATCAACTTGGCATCTTCACTCTCGATTTTGGCGCCGGGAGAGGGATTCGAACCCCCGAGGCCCATAAGGGCCACAGGCTCACGTTGTAT
>CAZAGP010000115.1:0-2817 GCA_964484575.1 uncultured Candidatus Bathyarchaeia archaeon
ATTCCTATCAACCCTTAACCCTGAAGCCCACTTGGAACTTGAAGGTACCCCGATAGCACTCTACCATGGGAGTCCGAGAGATCCCCTCTTCGAATACATCTATCCAATGATTATCGATGAGGAAGTGGAGTCATTAATCAACGTGAGCAAGTGCAGAATCACCCTGTTAGGACATACGCATGTCCCAATGTGCTTGTCCATGAACGCTGGAATCTTGGCTAATCCGGGAAGTGTCGGGCAACCGAGAGATGGAAATCCGAATGCCAGTATCGGTTTTCTCTCCGTGGCTGATGACGAATTCAATTTTCAGAATAAACGCGTGAGATATGACGTGGAATCGGCAGCTGCCAAGATAATTCAATCTGGGCTTCCACTATTTCTCGCAAGTCGGCTACGCGAAGGCACGTGAACTTCCAAGAATACCGCAATTTCTTGAGGAACTCTTTTAAGTCAGAGATCAAGGATGCACGGATTTCACCGAGGGTTCAAGTTGAATCAAAGTGGTTACCTTTTCGGTGGTCACCTTTATGGTGGTCACTGCTGGATCTTATGCGCACCCTAGCCCTCAAACCCAGACCGTTTCAACTCTAACCGAGAACGTGCTAGCGCAACCCAAGTTGAATCAGACTGTGAAAAGGCTAGTAGTGAAATTCGGCGGGTCAAGTCTTGCTGATCGTGACCGAATCGAAAAAGCAGCTCGTCTCGTATCCAAGGAAGCAAGAAAAGGAACCAAACTAGTTGTCGTCGTCTCAGCGATAGGAAAGACGACTGAACAGTTAATCAGCCTCATCAATCACTCCGACAGGTCCCCGAACAAGACTGATCTTGATGATGTTCTAGCCATGGGCGAAAGGACGAGTGTCCGAGTGTTCGCTACAGCATTGAAAGCAGAGGGCTTAGACGCGAGATACTTCGACCCATCAGACTCCGACTGGCCAATAATTACTGACGACCAGTTCTCTAACGCCAACCCGATAGTGGAACTCTGTGTTCAAAAAGTCCGTGATCACGTTCTACCTATGCTATATTGGGGCACAGTTCCCGTAATCGCGGGTTTCGTGGGGCGTTCAACAAGTGGCCGAGTCAGCACAATCGGTCGCGGAGGAAGCGACACGACCGCGTTCATTCTGGCCCGTGGAATCGGCGCCGACGAAGTCGTCTTGGTTACCGACGCCGAAGGTATACTCTCAGCAGATCCTAAACTCGTTCCAGACGCTAGGAGGCTGGATCGGATAGATGTCAAGACCTTAATCAGGCTAGCCGATTCTGGCACAAAATTCATTCACAGAAAGGCCTTACGATACAAGGACCCTAACATTCCGGTACGCGTTATTAACCATCGCAACGAGGACCTGAGCGCTGAAGGGACTATCATCACAGGCGGAGTCTCAAACGAAATCGAAGTTTCTTTTGAGAGTAATACTCCAACAATGTCCGTGACGCTTGCTGGAAAAGGAATCTCCGAAAATCCAGACATCATCACGGAGATATCACAATCTGTGACAAAACATTCCACGCTGGATGGCCTTTCTGCGGATTTCGATTCAGTAATCCTTTACGTTCCTCAAGGCTCGTCCAACGCCTTACTGCCCTTAATTCATGACATAGTTACGGAGCACGGCGAAGCAATAGCAATGGCAGTACAACAGAATCTTGCTTTCATACGCATCAAAGGAGTGGGACTAGAAGATACGCCCGGCATCATCGGCAAAATGTCTACACTTCTTCAAGAGACAGGAATCAACATCTCTGGAATTCTGACAATCGCGTCAAGCATTTTGGTCTTCGTATCTTGGGAGGATAAGGAGCAGGCATTGGCCCTAATGAAGAGAGTTGTTAAGGAGAATCTCTAATTGAACCAATATTGCATCCCATTAACCGGTCATATTTGAGGAGAGATTATGGAATCAGGTAAGACTCGAAGACTGAGGCGAATAATCAAGAGTGACTCAAGAACTCTGATTATTGCGATGGATCACGGTGTCACCGTCGGACCAGTGCGCGGGCTGGAAGATATGCAGCAGACGGTAAGGAACGTCGTTAACGGCGGAGCCGATGCTGTCCTATTTCACAAGGGGATAGCGAAGCATGTTGACACGCTGGGAACAGGACTAATAGTCCACGTCTCCGCCTCCACAAAACTCAGTTCAAAGCCAAATCTGAAAGTTGACGTATGCACCGTTCAGGAAGCAATTGCGCTAGGCGCTGACGCCGTGTCAACTCACATCAACGTCGGATCCGAAGAGGAGCATCTCATGCTCCATTCCCTAGGGGCTCTATCAGGCGAATGCGACGCCTTCGGTGTACCTCTATTAGCGATGATGTATCCGCGAGGACCGAACATAAAGAACGACCATGAATTGGAAGTTGTCTCGCATGCAGCACGCATAGGAGCTGAGCTTGGTGCGGATGTTGTAAAGACCGTATACACAGGAGACGTGGAAAGCTTCCGGCAAGTTGTGAGGAGCTGTCCGGTGCCAGTAGTTGTGGCTGGGGGAGCACAGACGGAAGATGAAAGGGAAGTATTTGCACTTGCAGAAAATTCAATGAGGTCTGGTGCCGCTGGGTTATCTTTTGGAAGAAACATATTCCAACATTCTCACCCATCCGCAATGACGGAGGCATTGGTAAGCATCGTGCACGGGGGAAGAACTGCTGATGAAGCATCAAGGAAACTGGAAGCCCTAAAATGAAGGAACTCTGGCTTCGCATCAACCCAGAAGACTCAACTGAGCTTAAGGAAAAGATACTGCATACCGCAGAAGGCCTATGCTCCGTAGTACTGTTATCCCCAAACGACCTTCAGTTGGCGAATGG
>CAZAGP010000116.1:0-2758 GCA_964484575.1 uncultured Candidatus Bathyarchaeia archaeon
GATCAGCCCCAATTGCTCTTGCGGCTTCAATAGTTGCTAAGTCAAGCGTTTTTTGAGCCTGCAGCACTGTTGGGTCCCACCGATGAGCCTTGTGAAGCAAAGCGCAGACCTTCATTGTCTCGAACATATCCAGACTATTGTTGCTGGCTGCCCCGTCAGTTCCCAGTGCAACTGCGATTCCTGCGTCGAACATTTCCGGCAAGGGAGCCACGCCGCCGCTGGCGAGTTTCATGTTTGAAACAGGACAGTGAGCGACTTTGACTTCGGATTTTGCCAGTAATTTCACTTCTGACTTGGTCAGCCATACGCAGTGGGCGGCCAGCATGTTCTTGGAGAGTGCCCCAATCTTATCCAAGTACTCCACGACGCGCAGTCCGTGTTGTTTCTGGGATTCAGCCTGTTCCCGACGCGTTTCAGCCACATGAATGTGAATCATTGTATTGTTCTTTTCAGCAAACTCCTTCGCCCATTGAAGCATTTCAGCCGAACACGTGTAAGGTGCATGTGGAGCGATAACGAACTTTATTCTCGAGTCTTCAAGATGTCTAATGTAATCATAGAACTTCTGAACTTTAGCTCGTTCCGAACTTGACTTAGTAGGGTCAAAGAGGTCGATGATTCCATACCCTAAGAATCCGCGCAAACCTGATTCCGCCACGGCCCTGGCCACATCCTCCATGTGGAAGTACATGTCGACGAAGCTTGTGGTTCCTGATCTGATCATCTCTGCGGCTCCTAAGAGAGCGCCGACGTAGCAGTCTTCACCGGTAAGCTTTGCTTCAAGCGGCCAGATCTTTTTCTGCAGCCAATCCTGGAGTACCATGTCATCAGCGTAGCCGCGAAGAATAGTCATAGAGAGATGCGTGTGAGCATTTATGAGCCCGGGAAGGGCAATCTTGCCAGATCCATCAATCACCTTCTCAGCAGAGCCACTTATCGCACCTACTTGCTTGATGACTCCGTCTTCAACGAGAACTGACGCGTCGCGTAGAACCTCCCGACCAGCGTTCTGAGTCACAACCCAGTCGCAGTCCTTGATTAGTAAAGAGCGCAAGAGTCGTTCGTATGATGCATCTCCGGGTGAAGTTAAAAATCAAACGATTTCATGGTCTAAAGATCATAATTGTTTAATTCAGATCATTCGAATACGAAGAGTCTGGGATTTGGTGGATGAGTAAAGTCAAAGACGCCTCACTCGCGCCGCAAGGATTACTGAAAATCGAATGGGCAAGAAGCCACATGCCCGTGCTCACAAAGATTAGGACACGGTTCGAAAGGGAGCAACCATTCAAAGGCTTGACCATTGGGATGTGCATGCATCTGGAAATGAAAACGGCAGTTCTAGGACAGACTCTCCAGGCTGGAGGCGCATCTGTCACGATAACTGGCAGCAACCCGCTCTCCACGCAGGATGACGTTGCAGCCGCCCTAGCATCGACGGGGCCAAGTGTGTACGCTTGGAGAGGGGTCACTGAGACTGAACATCAAGAGAACCTTTCAAGAGTCCTTGGGCACAGGCCTGACATCCTGATCGATGACGGAGGCGAACTGTCCGTTACCGTGCATGCTTCACGGACGGACCTGAAGAGCAAGATTATCGGCGCATGTGAAGAAACAACGACTGGCGTTCATCGATACAAAGCTATGGAGAATGAAGGAATACTCGCATACCCTGTTGTGGCGGTTAATGATGCGTTCACAAAGTACCTTTTTGACAGTCAACATGGTACCGGACAATCGGCTCTCGAAGGCATCATGCGAGCAACGAACATGTTGATTGCAGGCAAAACCGTCGTAGTCTGCGGTTTTGGTTGGGTAGGACGTGGAATCGCGCTAAGAGCGAAGGGACTCGGAGCAGACGTCGTTGTCACTGAGGTGAACCCAGTTAGAGCTCTTGAAGGAGCAATGGAAGGGTACAGGATCATGAGCATGAACACGGCTGCCTCTGTTGGCGACATATTCGTAACCGCAACGGGCTGCAAAGACATCATACGCCCTGAGCACTTTGAGAAAATGAAGGACGGTGCGATCTTGGCAAACTCCGGTCATTATGATGTGGAGATAGATGTAAGATCTCTTCGGAAAATGGCAACTTCCAAAGTCGTGCGTCAAAACGTTGAGGAATTCACACTAGCTAACGGCAAACACGTATACCTCCTAGCAGATGGACGACTCGTAAATCTTGCAGCAGCTGACGGACACCCCGCTGAAGTCATGGATATGACATTCGCTGACCAAGCTTTGGCCGCCGAATACCTGGTAAAGAATAGGGGAAGGCTTGAACGAAAAGTGTACAAAATACCCTTGGAAGTCGATAGGGAGATTGCGTCACTCTGGCTCGAGGCACACCAATTGAATATTGACTCGCTCACTATCGAACAAGAGCGATACCTGAGCTCATGGCGTTAGCTTTACCCGTCTCTAGGCTGAAACAGAACTTTCCTAGTCATCATCAGAAAATCTTAGGCAGCTTGAAGGGGATGACGATGGTGGGTAGTGGAACTCGGAAGTATACGTAAACCGCTAGGCATAGACCCAAGCACGTGCCAACGATCGTAACGTAATCTGCGAAACGCATCCTTAGCTGTACGATCGCAGTACGATGCTCTGTAGCTCCAAAAGCGCGCGATTCTAAAGCTTCCGCGAGTTCTACACTCCTCCGTATGGCGGAGATGATTAGTGGGATTAGTATAGGCACGTAATTCTTCACTCTTTTTACTAGGTTGCCTTTGTCGAGTTCAAGCCCCCTGGATCGTTG
>CAZAGP010000117.1:0-9756 GCA_964484575.1 uncultured Candidatus Bathyarchaeia archaeon
TTGATAACAACAAACTTGAAGTTGAAATTCCAGAAGATGCATTTTTCTTGGAAGGCTTACAAGTAGAAAAGAGAACATTGACCGCCGACATAACGAAGTATCTGCCGAAGATTGAAACGATCTCCTTCATTGAAGTCTTCAAGAAACCAGCGGCAGCGGCTCCCGCTGAAGCAAGACCATCGGCTGAAATGAAGCCATCTACACCAGTAGAGACCCCAGCTCAATCCACTTAACTAATTGTTTCACCTAATCAAATCTACGACGATATCGATCTGACGCGCGAATTGCTAATATTCACTTTAGTTTAAGGTCAGATTTCACTTAATTCGCCGAAACCTGTTCGTCGTGTGGGTCTGCCAAGAATAGCTTCGCAATTTCTTAGTTGCGCCGAAACCGCACGCTGAGCAACGTTTCCACCTAACGTGGTAAGAATGTCGACCGCAACGACGGCAACGAATGTGTGTCTTGGAACGTCCCCGACGACCAAATGAAGCAGTGCCTTTCGTCACCTGTCGTCAACTCGATCTAAATTTACCTCTTGGGCGGAGGCGACACGAGGACAACATTGTCGCCTCTGACGATTATGGTACCAATATTCTTCGTGTTCTCGGGGTTCGATACGTCTTCTGCATCCTCAAGAACCAGATTCATGTGTTGGTCGTAACTGTAGAGTTTTCCTCGAATCGTACGGCTACCCTTCAGTTCCACGAGAACGGTCTTGCTTAAGCTCTCCTGGAAGATCTTGTCGGCTACTGCGGACATTGTTCTCTCTGGCCTAACTTTGAAATTTGTGACGGTTAATAGAACGCTCTAAATTAAAGCTTAGGATAACATATAGTCGTCGCAAGAATTACGTATGAATCGGTTAACGTTTGTCTATGGAGTTTCAGTATGCGACATCTTAAGGATCGAGAAACGAAACAGATTATCAAGGAATTCGTGAATCAATTTCCATCATCAAGGGAAAGTTTGAATGCTGTTGAGCACCTAGAGGAACAGAAGGTCGAAGATAGCACAGTTTTCTTTGCCGACAATAAACCTTGGATTCTTCGCGTCCACGGTCGATTACTTCCCACGCTCAGATATGATTCGCTAATAGCAACATTGCCCAAAGTAGTGATTGATATGGGAGCCGTAGCGCATGTCGCAAACGGTGCTCACGTCATGCGTCCAGGAATACGCAAAATAGAAGGGCAATTTGCCAAAGACGATTTAGTAGCTATAAAGGACGAAAGGTACGAGAAGACCATAGCATTAGGATTAGCCGAACAGGACGCCGAAAACATGCGTACCGTAACGAAAGGCCGCGTAATAGCCAACATACATTACGTCGGCGACGAAGCCTGGAAATCGTTTTCTATCTCAAATACACCCAAAACGGAATAATCTTAACGCGGAAGTGACAAACCGCACAAAGTTCCGTTCGAAATATCAGCTAAGTCTTTACACATCCATGTCACGGTCCAAGTGGTACCTCACAAACGTTTAAACTCTCAAAAACCGAGGCCCCTCAGATAGAGTGACAAAGATGATAAGTTCGCACAATGCGGATTCTGAAAGATTCCCGCTGATCAACCCATCTATTCAACATCCCATCTACGTCAAAGCTTACCCTCTTCGCGACCCTACTGATGTACCTAGAATAAAGGCGGAGATTATTGAGGGCAATATACTCATCGTCAAGATCACTCCAATAGCAAAGAGGAGCGTTGAAGAAACCAAGTCCGCCATAAGCGAACTTGTCGAGTTCGTGAAGTCAATACAAGGTGATATCGCGCGCCTTGGCGAGGAGAGGATAGTGATGACCCCGCCAACCGTCAAAGTCTGGCGGAGCAGGGCTTCCAGGCTTACTGTAACTGCGGGTGCAGGAGTAGACGAAGAAACGGAATAGACGCGTCAGCGTAATCGAAGCTTCTCAAGAATATCAGGCGCTACCGTCCTTAGTTTCAGTATCCTAGAAACTTCATGTGCAAATGCATCGGTTTTTCTTGATTCTCCATGACCCATAATCACCCTCGACGGTCGCGGAGACACTCTTCGAAGGAAACCAAATAACTGATTTCTATCCGAGTGACCGGAAAAACCTTCAACACTTTCGACTCGCAAATTCACTTTGTAGGCTTCAAGTTTTCCATCTCTGCCCATCAAAGAAACTTCTCGTATACCATTCTTCAGTCGATTGCCTAACGTTCCTTCAACTTGATAACTCACAAAAACAGTCGAGTTCCGCTCGTCCGAAGCCAGGTATCGGAAGTAGTCGATGGCAGGACCACCCTCCATCATGCCCGAAGTAGCAAGAATTATGGCAGGTTCACCCTGCGCAATCTTCTCGCGCTCAGAAGGGTGATCGACGTTCGTAAAGTAATCTGACTGAAACGGATTTACATCCTTATACAGTATTTGTTCCCGAAGATCTCGTGACAAGTACTCTGGATACGCTGTATGAATAGCCGTGGCTTCTGAAATCATTCCTTCAATGAAAATTGGGAGTTCTTTTATCATCTTGTTCTTCATATAGGCGTTAAGAACGAGCATTATTTCCTGAGCCCGTCCGACAGCCAAGGTAGGTATCAGTATCTTACCTCCTTTCTCTGCAGTTTCGTTAACTATTCTGGCCAGCTTACCCTCGACCGTCTCTCTGTCAGACATGACATCATCCCGTCCGCCGTACGTGCTCTCCATAATCAGGGTCTCAGCCCGTGGAAAGGAACATGTGGCTGGCTCAAGAAGCATAGTACGCCCGAACTTGAAATCGCCTGTGTAAACGATGTTATGCAAGCCTTCACCAATGTGCAGATGAACAATTGAACTTCCCACTATGTGGCCTGCGTTGTGCAATGTTAGTTTGATGTCGGGTGCGACATCGGTGACCACGCCATACTTTACAGGAATCGTGTGCATTACGACTTCTCGCACGTCCTTCTGGTCATATGGCGCGTAGCCCCCCTCCTTATTGTAAATATCAAGATAATCGAGTTGAAGGAGGGTCATCAGAACAGATGTAGGTTCGGAACAATATACCGGTCCATCATATCCATACTTGTATAGAAAGGGCACGAATCCGCAGTGATCCAAGTGAGCATGCGATATTATAACAGCGTCCAGTTTTTGAATCGCGAAATCATCAGAATCAAACCGCGGAAACGCGTAGAACGGATGATCTGCGCCGGCACTAATTCCGCAATCGAGTAAGACACAACTTTCGTCAGTTTCCACAAGCATTGAAGATCGGCCGACTTCATGAAATCCTCCAAGCGGCGTCAAGAACACACTAGAAGTTTTCGACAACTTCTGGCGAAATATGCGCTCTCCGACGTCTCGAAAAATTCTACTCCGCTCTTCACTCTCTGAATGCAGAATATGCCTGGTGCTGGCAATGATCTTTGAGGGTAGAGGTGGGGCTCTAAGAACACGAGGACGCCAGCTCGTAGTTTTGATGATCTCTTGTAAAGTGGCTCCATCTTTACCGATTGCGAGACCGGGCTTCTTGGCCTCAATAACAACTTCGCCGAGGGTGGGATCGAAGTTTATCTCAGTGATCTCAGCCTCGGTGGGCACTATCCCTTTAATGAGCCGCTCCGATTCAGGTTCCTTTAATCGTATCGTCGGATCGGATCTGATTACTACCCGCTTATGCAGTAGGTTCACGATCTCGGTGACGATGTAGCTTTGCTCAAGTAAGAGTCCGACATTCTTCACATAAATTGCGAGCCGCGGGCCTTCGAATTCGATACGAGTAATCTCCGCCTCTTTAGGCATATGCGTGACTATTGTCTCGCGGATTCTTGCCTGTGAATCGTCTACTAGTCTTGCCACTAGCGTTCTCCTCGTGAGCGTGTGAAGAAAATTCTCATGATCGAGTTGTTCATTCTAAGCGTGGACTACTTTCTTCTCCTCCTCGCTTAGTTCCCTGTAACCATCTTTGGAGATGACCGCAACGTCGAAGCTATCTCCACTCGCTGAATCCCTCTTCATAGCAGACGTCACTGCCGTAATGACGAGTGGTATGGCTTCCTGGACTGACATACCCTCCTTGTATCCTGGTTCAAGTACACCATACGCGACTGGGGAACCGGAACCAGTCGCCACACACTTTTCTTCCGTCACACTTCCAAGCGGATCAAGCGCAAATATGTGGGGACCCTGATCATCTAACCCGCCTATTACAGACTGCAAAATGAATGGGTAGAATCTGGATTGGAAGAGAACGTTGGCTGCAAGACGAGCAACAGCTGCGATTGGAATGGGAAGACCTTTCTCATACTTGTAAAGCCGCGAATTTGCTCGTAGTATTTCTACGACTGTTTGCGCGTCAGCTACTCCACCCGCAATAGTCATAGCGACGTGGTCATCTATGGAGTAGACTTTCTTAGCATGCTTGTGCGCCACAAATGTTCCTAAAGTTGCCCGAGTATCCGTTCCCAGTACGATACCGTCACGACAGACTAAGCCCATCGTAGTAGTGCCAGTTAACACATACTTGGGTGTTCCATTCCTGTTCTGCTGATACATGATTTCAGTCGCCTCCGAAAATATGTCCAGAGCATAACGAACGTGCGCTCGAGAGGATTTCGGCGCTGTAAGAATAGGACCATCTAATGAACACTTAAAAACGTTTCCTGAACACTCTCTCTATACTTGGTCAATAAATAACTCCTGGAATCCGCTCAAGAAAAAGCTCCGCTGGAATAACTATGGAGAGTACTTACCGGTATGAAAACAATCTGATGGACGAAGCATATGCCCAACTAAAATCTCGGCATGTCTTCTCCAGCGAACTTAAAGACAGATTGCTCAAGACATTTGGGGAACGGCTCACAAACGGGTTGGAACTCGCAAATTCGCAAAGAGTCAAAAGGTACGAATTCAAACCAAGTGGACGAATCGTTTGGGTAGTGGAAGGACGCACGAAAGAATACCAAGTGATTCCAGACCTCCCCTTCTGCTATTGCGACGATTACTACTTTCGAGTTATGGATCGGAAGAGGGGACTATGCTATCATATTATAGCGCAGAGAGTTGCTGAAGCATTAAACCAATTCCGAACAATCCACGAAAATGACTCCCGGTACTCCAGCATCACTGATCGTTGGAGAGCTAAAATAACTCAATAAGTATGAGTAGTGTTTAAATTAGGTCGTTTTCTAGGGTGTAACGAGCGTCTAACCGTTGACCGCTGATGAGCTGTGGGGTCTCATTCAAATAGGGATCACATTCATGGCTTTCGTAGCTGTGGTCCTAATCTTCGTCTATTTGGCATACGAAAAACCAGCATCTTAGGCAGCCTTCACGCTTTACTCATTCGAGCCTTCGACCAATGGTAGTTTATTTTGGCTGAGAACACGTTCAACCGGTTACACACGACTATTCGAAAACACTTAGAAAAGATAGGATTAGAGGAACCAAGCGGCATTCAACGGGTAGCCATTGAGCCAATCCTTGAAGGCAAGAACGTTCTCGTCATCGCGCCGACGGGTACAGGGAAAACGTTGGCTTCTATCCTCCCGATCTTCAACTGTTTTCTAGACCATCGCTCCGCTGCGGAAAACAGAGGCATCTCCATACTCTACATAACACCTCTCAGAGCGCTGAATCGTGACATAGTGAGAAGACTCTCCGACATTGGTGGAGAATTAGATATCCGAGTTCAAGTTAGGCATGGCGATACTCCGCCTAGCGCTAGGGCGATGCAGGCTAAGTCACCCCCCGATATGCTTGTGACAACACCAGAAACCCTGCAAGCCATCATTCCTGGGCGAAGAATGCGTGAACACCTGAGAGCTGTCAAATGGGTAGTGGTGGATGAGGTGCATGAACTTGCAACAGACGAGCGCGGGGTTCAGTTAACGGTGGCGCTGGAAAGACTAGAATACTTAACCGGAACACGCCTCCAACGAATCGGACTCTCTGCAACTGTCGGCGAAGAAGGTAAAGTTGCACAATTTCTAGCGGGCACCAACCGTGAATTTACAATAGCCAAGTCAGATGAACTTCGACGATTCGAGGTTGAAGTAGAGCATGTTAACCCAAGAAGACAAGACGCAATTGATTCTGAGAAACTCGGATTACCGCAATCCACTATAGCGAGAACAAAAAGAATTGCTGAGCTCGTATCACAAAAACAGTCTACGTTAGTTTTTACGAACACGCGTGAGCAGGCGGAAGCAATTGGTTCTCAACTCCATGCCTTAACACCCACCCTCCCCGTGCGTGTTCATCATGGTTCACTTTCGAGAGAACTGAGAGAAGAAGTAGAAAAGGGATTCCAAGAGGGGTCCGTCAAGGCAGTCATATGCACATCTAGTCTCGAATTAGGCATGGACATTGGCAGAGTAGACTTCATCATTCAAAACATGTCTCCAAGAACGTCTACTAGACTTATCCAAAGAATCGGAAGAAGCGGACACACGCTTCAGGGATCCGCCAGAGGTACCATAATCGGTACCGTCGCTGACGATCTGTTAGAAGCTGCAGTGTTGACAGTGCAATCGCGAGAGGGACGAATCGAGAATACAATAATACATGATAATTCACTCGATGTTCTGGCTCATCAGATTGCAGGGATAACTCTTGATCTGAAGAGAGCACATTTATCAGAGATTTATGAGCTAGTACGTAGAGCATATCCATTCAGAGCCATATCTGCAGAACAACTGCACGAATTAGTAAAATTCTTGGACTCTATTAGGGTCATTAGACTTCTCGAGGATGTTGTCTCGGCAAGATATCCGAGAACCTTTCATTATTACTACGAGAATTTATCAGTAATACCAGACGTGAAACGATTTGAAGTGTTTGACTTCTTCAGGAAGCGACGAATCGGAACCTTAGATCAAGGCTTTGTGGTTAGAAGATGTAAGAGCGGAACAGTTTTCATAATGCACGGCCAGACTTGGAAGATCATATCCGTAAACGAGGAGAAGCTCTCGGTAGAAGTCGAACCAACTGCCCCTACACTCGACGCGATTCCCAGCTGGGAAGGAGAAATAATCCCCGTAACGTTTGAGACTGCACAGGATGTCGGTAGACTACGGTCCGAAATTGCCTCAGGCTTAGATAACTCTGACTTATTGAAAGGAATCCAGGAACGTTACTACCTTAATCATGAAGCAATGGTCAAAATCGTTGAAACAGTCCGAAGCCACTTGAATCATTTTCCTCTACCAACTGATTCAAGGGTTGTAATTGAAAAGTTCGAAAATTGCGTTGTCATCCATTCGACCTTCGGCACAAATGTGAATGACACTCTTGCGATGGTAATGGCTTCACTACTTAGCAGCAAGTTCGGAGTAAATATCGCAACGCAGACAGACCCGTATCGAATAGCGATAATTTCATCATTCAAAATTGAACCGGAGATCGTTGCCAATGAACTGTCGAAACTCACGCCCGAGGACGTTGAAATCGTGCTTGTAGAGTCGCTTCAGACATCTGACCTATTTGCTTGGAGACATTGGCATGTTGCACGAAAATTCGGTATCGTAGAGAGGAAAGCAGATTATCGATCGTATCGAGCGCGCACCATCGCTCGAGCACTAAAGGAAACTCCTGTAAACTTTGAAACCAAGAGGGAAATGTTGGTTGAAAAATTCGACCTCGAAACCACTCGTGAAGTCGTACGTAAGATGCAAGAAGGGAAAATTGTCGTGGAATTGGCTCAGAGCCAATCGGACACTTGCTCACCTTTTGCTGCGCCAATAATTGATAAGATAATCCCGCATGATCTTCTAAGACCCGCCATACCTTCGAAATCCGTAACTGATATTGTCAAAGAACGACTGCTCAGCGATACGGTGCGGTTCGTATGCATGTTCAACGGCGATTGGGATGCAGTTCGCATTGTCGGCGATATACCTGAACGGATTCGCTGCCCAAAATGTGGCTCAACGTTAGTCGCAGCTACATATCGGACCAATGACTTGCTAGTGCCCATAGTGAAGAAGCGGAAGAGAGGGATGAAACTCTCGCGCGATGAGGATCATATCTGGCGTCAAGCAACATTAAGCGCGAGCTTAGTGCAGAACGCGGGAAAAAGAGCCGTCATCGTAATGAGTGGCCGCGGCGTGGGACCCTCGACTGCCACTAGAATATTGCGGAAGGTTCACCGTAAGGAGGCAGATCTCTACGTTGACATACTCAAAGCGGAACGGGAATATGCGAGAACGAGACTCTTCTGGGATTGAAATCTACGTCTGAAGCTTTAATGTAACCGTGAGATGATCAGGGTACCGCGGCCTTCCGAGTTCCTGGTATTCCTCTTCAGTCAGGGTCACTATGACCCTAGGGGTGCCCAATTGTTGACCAAATCCTGGAAGCTGACTCAAAGTTCTCTGAACTGCAATAGTGACCCCTGCCATCTCTTTATCCATTTCAAGTGGAAAGGTCACTGGTCCCTTAAACGGATCGCCCAATGTTACTTGAACCATCGGTCGATTCTGACCGGACTGAATGGGAGTGACGACTAAGACCGTTCCCTCAAATGTAACTTCAGCCATCCTACAGCGCTCTCGTTGCCTTAGGCACAGGCGCTATTCTAAGCTTCCGGGAATCATTAGCCGATTATGGAGTTCGCACCTTGTATACGATATCATTCTCTCGAACGCGACCTGAGACTTTAAGTCCGATCGATTGCCCAGCACCGGCGGTAGTAATTTGCTTATGTTCAATCTCCATCGAATCAATTATCTGCTCAACGTTTGTCGTGCTGCCGCGAACTACAATCTTGTCACCTTTGCTCAAGGTTGCATTTAGCTCTAAGACAGCCACTCCTGCCTTTGAGAAGAAATGCGTAATTCGACCAACTTTCTCGTATTCAGATTCCAATCCGATCATCAGTAGATTCATCGCTTAATCTGAAGTAGTTTTCGCTCAATGCTCTCTTAAGAGGATAAGCACGTTCGCCGGTTGAATCGTCTTTGGAGGGCAACATCTAATTTCGACAACAAGATTTACGTTCTGCGATATCGCGTTTAACAAGATTTGAGGAGAGCCCCCCCTGTCAGCCTTCTTGGCGATTATAGACGAAATACTTTCCAAGAGACCTGGACTCTCTGCTGATCAAGTTCGGGCTCTCATAGAGGAAAAGAAGAAAGAGCTTCCCAACTTCCTTTCAGATGAAGGCGCAGCTCGCCTTGTGGCTGAGGAATTGCTGATCAAGACAAGTGGAATTCAGCTGGGACGATTACAAATTAAGGATCTGGTTAACGGTCTAAACGATGTAGCCATTTCCGGCAGGATACTTGCAGCATGGCCATACCAAGCGTTCCAGCGCCGAGATGGAAGCCTTGGAAAAGTCCTGCGACTCATTATAGTAGATAAGAGCAGCAAAGCCCGCTGCGTACTGTGGGATAGACATGTTGAGACAGTCTCCAAAGACAACCTCCAGGGTCGAATCATTAGAATAGGCCACGCGTATACGCGCCAAGGACTTGCAGGAGACGTAGAAATACATGCGGGTGATAGAAGTATCGTCGAAATTGATCCGCATGAAATCCCCACTGCTGATTTTCCCGAATTCAGGGAGATGTTCATTCCCATAAACGAAATTCCAAAAGAATCAAATCACGTGAACGTAGTGGGAGTAGTTCAAGCAGAGCCTCGTCGCCATTCCTTCACCAAGAACGACCGTGCGGGAACTGTCCTCAACACTATCCTAGCAGATCAATCCGGTCGCATTACGCTCGTTGCTTGGAACGAAAGAGCAGACGAGATGCGCGATATCAAGAAGGGAGACATTCTGCAGATTATAAACGCGCG